>NZ_JBHRYU010000032.1:0-109025 GCF_042649185.1 Cohnella sp. GCM10012308 | reverse complement strand
ATACACTGCACCTGGGCGAGGCAGTGAAAAGTTCCATCAATTATTTAAACAGCGGACCGCGGTTGAGCGTGTCTTTGCCTATTTAAAACTTTATCTGGAATTAGGCACGACGCGAAAGCTTAAAAGACGTGCATTCGTAGATATGGACTTAAGTTGTCTCACATACAATGTATGCAAACTTGCAATAGATAAATTAAACAAGCGCATCCGCGAAGCAAAACCAGCCGCTTAACCTCAAAAAAAGGACTTCCCCAACATTGGCCTCATGCTTGGCTCCATGACCAAATTAATTATGAAATTGACTTTTTGTACATGCTTTTTCTGCCGACGAACGGCATTTCATCAAATACATGCAAATATGCAGGTAAATTCAAAACACAAACCGAAAATCGGGCTAGTGGAGGGAAATAATTGCGTATTTGCATCTATTTTGTACAAAAGGGCCGACAGCGGCATGAAAAGATGTATATTTGCAGGCATTGCGGCGAAAGGACGAAGCGATCGACGATTGGCCGATCCATCCGCAACGCTGTCGGTCGAGCCATCGCCAGGCGCTGCGCGAATGGCGTCCCGGATACCCGCCAACTCTACGTCAGGGCGATCGTCGATCGCCCTGGCGTTTTTTTTACTGGCGCGCGCGTAGCGCTATGCTATAATGGTAGGCATTGCTCCGGGACACGGAGCCGCGGTTCGAAAACTCCCGCGTCATCAAAACTAGGAGGAAGTCCAATATGTTTAACCTGCTCTGGGGCGTGGGATTCGTCGCGGTCAATTTCGCGTTGTTCCTCGTCTGCTACCGTCTGTTCGGCAAGAACGGGCTGTACACCTGGATCGGCGCCGCCACGCTGTTGGCCAACATCCAGGTCGTCAAGACGATCGAAATTTTCGGCATCGTCATGACGCTCGGCAACACTATCTACGCCACGATCTACCTCACCACCGACTTGCTGAACGAGAAGTACGGGGAAAAGGAAGCGCGGAAGGCGGTCTGGTTCGGCTTCTTCACGATGATCATGTCGCTTGTCATCATGCAGATGGTGCTTTATTTCAAGCCTGGCGCCGACGACTTCAGCCAAGATGCGTTGAAGACCATTTTCGGCATAACGCCGCGCATCGTACTCGGCAGCCTGTGCGCCTACTTCGTCAGTCAGTTCTTGGACGTGCGCATTTTCAGCCGCCTGAAGGTCGCTTACCCGAGCCGTTCCCAGCTGTGGATCCGCAACAACGGCAGCACGGGCATCAGCCAGCTCGTCGATACGCTCATTTTCAGCTCGATCGCCTTCATCGGCTTATATCCCTGGGACGTCTTCTGGGAGATTGCCATCACCACCTACGTGCTCAAGTTCGTTATTTCCGCCGCGTCGACGCCCGTCATCTATCTGGCCCGAAGCTTCAAGTTCGCGGACGAACGATAGGGTTTATATATGAAAAAAAAGGAAAGCCGAGCACGGATTGATTCCGCGCTCGGCTTTCCTTTTTCGCCATGCCTGCCGCCGTCATAGCTTCGCGATTACGCGTCCGCGCATCTCGCCGCGCAGGATAGCGCTGAGCGCGTCCGGCAGTTCCTCGAGCGCCACCTCGCGCGCGATCGCGTCGCTGAGGCCGGCCGGCTTCAGATCGTCCGCCATCCGTTCCCATGCGCGCAGCCGTTCCGGCATCGGGCAGAGCACCGAGTCGATGCCGAGAAGCTTCACGCCGCGCAAGATGAACGGATAGACGTTCGCGGCGAAGTCCGCGCCGCCCGTGAAGCCGCTCAGCGCGACGCCGCCGCCGTAGCGGACCGTGCCGAGCACGTCCAGCAGTGCCGGGCCGCCGACCGGGTCGACGGCGCCGGCCCAGCGCTCGCGCGCGATCGCTTTGCCTTCCGGCATGCGCAGCGCTTCCGGCGGCAAGAGCTCGCTCGCGCCGAGCCCCCGCAGGAAGGCCTGCGCCTCGGCGTCGGCCTTGCGCGAGCTGGCCGCCACCTCGTAGCCGAGGCCGGCCAGCATCGCGACCGCGACGCTGCCGACGCCGCCGGTGGCGCCCGTCACCAGGACGGGGCCTTGTCCTGACGCGAGGCCGGCCTCTTCGAGGCGCAGTATCGACAGCGCCGCCGTGAAGCCCGCCGTGCCGAAGGCCATCGCCTCCCGCGCCGTGAGGCCGGCGGGCAGCGGGACGACCCAGTCGGCCGGCACCTGCGCGATCTCGGCATAGCCGCCGTCCGCGGAGACGCCGAGGCCGTAACCCGTGACCAGCACCGAATCTCCCTCGCGGAACCGCGCGTCCTTCGAAGCGGCGATGGTGCCCGCCAGGTCGATGCCAGGCACGTGCGGGTAGCGCTTGACGACGTTGCCGCGCGGACTGACCGCCAGGGCGTCCTTATAGTTCACGCTGGAGTAAGCGACTTGAATGCGGACTTCGCCGTCCTGCAGAGACGGAATTTCT
The DNA here is from genome assembly GCF_042649185.1 of Cohnella sp. GCM10012308. Taxonomy (NCBI): domain Bacteria; kingdom Bacillati; phylum Bacillota; class Bacilli; order Caryophanales; family Paenibacillaceae; genus Cohnella; species Cohnella sp. GCM10012308. The sequence goes on along the minus strand of NZ_JBHRYU010000032.1, from coordinate 106,601 downwards.
AATTCTTCGACTGAAGCGACAATCTCTTCGCCGCCTAATCTAGCTATCAACGCGCGATAATGCTTCATCTGGCATGCCTCCCCAGGCGGTGATGGCACGGCAATTCCCGCGCTTCGTTGCGTGCGCAAGACCGTATTCCTTCATTATTAACCGCCTGGGGACAGGTTGCAATGGCATTGGAGTGCATTGGAATGGGATGCCGGCGCCGGACGGGACTAATCGCGGCCCGCCGGCTTGAGCAGCGCGGCGATCCGACGCGCAAATTCTGTCTCGTCAAGCGCGCCGAGCGCTTCATCCGCAACGACGCCCCGGGCGTCGATGAACAGCGTCGTAGGAATCGGCCGGATGCGGTACAGCTCTCCGACGGTCCCCAGGCGGTCGAGCAGCACGGGAAACGCGAAATGCTGATCGGCTGCGAAGGAGCGTGCTGACGATTCGTCGTCGGAAGCGGTCAAATTGACGGCTACGACGGTCGCTGTGTCTTTGTAGTGCGCTGCGGTTTTGACGAGGGCCGAGGCTTCTTCTCTGCACGGGCCGCACCAGGAAGCCCAGAAGTTCAGAACGACCGGCTTGCCTCGATAGTCGGACAGGGAATGCGTGGCGCCGTCCAAGCCTTCGAGCGAGAAGTCCGGTGCCAACGCCAAAAGCTTGGGCGCCGCGGGACGTGCCGAGAGAGATACGTTTCGGGCGGCGGCTTCGCTGGCCCGTTCGTTTTGAGTTGAGGATTCGGGACTATTCGCGGCTAGCGAGGGACCGCGGTGAAACAGCATTAATACAATCGCAGCCGTCACGAAGACGGCGAGCAGCATCCAGTCGCGCAGCACTTTCTTTCGCACGTTCGGCCTAGCCTCCCCATGTCGCTTGATCATTGAGACATCCTCGAGAACGAGAACGAATAGGAAAGGTGTCTCAGTAGTCAATATGTCCGCTTCCAACGCCGGCAATCCCTAGGCGGGCCATCGACATCGCTGGGCAAAGGCGCTATTCAGTCATATATGCTTTATTCCGATAGCCCCGATCGATATTCTTCGCTTGACTTCGCGGCGAACCGCTCCTAAACTTTAATTTCATCAAGCGGAAAAATCCGAAAGAACCCGAAAGAAGGAATCATTCATGGCATCCACCGCATCGACGCGCGCCGAGCCGGGCAGCGCCCGCGACGCCTCTCTCGCCGTCATGCCCGTGCTGCTCTGCATCAGCTTCGTTCATATGATGAACGATTCCATGCAAGCGGTCGTCCCCGCGATGTTCACCGTTCTCGAAAAGTCGCTCAGCCTGTCGTTCGCCCAAGTGGGCTGGATCACGTTCGCGCTCAATATGACGTCTTCGGTCATGCAGCCGGTCGTCGGCGCCTACACGGATAAGACCGCAAGGCCTTACCTGCTGCCGCTCGGCATGTGCCTCAGCCTGATCGGCATGGTGGGCATCGCCTTCGCGCCGGCGTTCTGGAGCGTGCTGCTCGCGGTCATGTTCATCGGTCTCGGCTCTTCGATATTCCATCCTGAAGGCTCGCGAGTCGTTTACTTCGCGGCGGGCGGGAAGCGGGGACTGGCCCAATCGATCTATCAGGTCGGCGGCAACGCCGGCAGCTCGCTGGCGCCGCTCATGGCTGCGGTGATCTTTATCCCCTTCGGTCAGCATGGCGCGATCTGGGGGACGCTGTTCGCGGCATTCGCCATCGCAGCCTTGATGTGGCTGGTGCCGTGGTACAAGGGACAGCTGATCGCCTGGCGGGAAAAAAGCGAAGCGGCCAGCGCGAAGCGCAAAGCGGGCGCTGCTGCCGTCGCCGAGCTGACGAACCATCCGCGGGCCTTGTTTGCCATGACGTTGCTCGTCTTCATCGTATTCGGCCGCTCATGGTACCACTCGGGGATCAGCGGGTTTTACCAATTTTACCTGATCGACCACTACGGCTTGTCCAAGTCTTCCGCCCAGATCCCGCTGTTCCTGTTCCTCGCGACCGGCGTGGCGGGCACCTTCTTCGGCGGCGTCATGGCGGACCGGATCGGGCTCAAAAAAATGATCGTTCTCTCGATCGTGGGAGCGCTGCCCTTTTCGCTCGCGCTGCCGTACCTGCCGCTGTGGGCCGTCTATCCGGTCATCGCGATCATGGGCTTCATCCTGTTGTCCGGCTTCTCCGTCGCCGTCGTCTACGCGCAGCATCTGCTGCCCACCAAAGTCGGCATGGCCTCCGGCCTCACGACCGGCCTCGCCTTCGGCATGGGCGCTATCGGTGCCGTCGTGCTCGGCAAGGCCGCCGACGTCTACGGCATGTCCGAGGTCATGCAGACGATCGGCATTCTGCCGGTTGTGGGCTTCCTGGCCATGCTGCTGCCATCCGACCGCAAGCGAGCTTAAGCTCGTTAAAAAAGCCAAAGAGCGCCTTCGACTCCGCCGCAAGCGGACGGAAGGCGCTCTTGTGCATGGCTTCGGCTAGAACGACTGCGGAATCTCTTGGCCTTGCGCGTCGCTTTGACGTTGAAGTGCCGGCAGCTGTACCGCACGCGTATACAACTTCAAATATTGTTCCGTCGACTGCTCCCACCCGACCGGGTGCGTCATCGCGCGATACGTGAGGCTGCGCCATTCGTCCGGGCGGCGGTACACTTCGATCGCGCGCCGGACGGCGTCCAGCATAACCCATTGGCTCGCGTACTTGAACGCGAAGCCCGTGCCCGTCCCGCGCACGGGGTCGTAGGGCTCGACCGTATCCCGCAGGCCCCCGGTCTCGCGGATGATCGGCACGGCACCGTAGCGCATTCCGATCAGTTGGCTGATGCCGCACGCCTCCGTATAGGAAGGCATAAGGAATAAATCGGCCGCCGCGTAAGTCCGGTAGGCGCTCGTCTCGTCGTACGGGAGATAGCGCATCCGATTGGGGAACGCCTCCTGCATCGTACGGAACAGATGGTCGTAATAAGGAATGCCGTCGCCTACGACAATGAACTGCAGATCGTCCTTCAGCAGCTCGTGGTACGATTTCTCGATCAAGTACAAGCCCTTCGTAATCTCGAGCCGCGAGACGACGGCGACGACCGGCACATCGCTCCGTACGGGAAGTCCGAGCGCCTCCTGCAGCCGACGTTTGTTTTCCGCTTTGCCGGCCGGCCGCTCGGCGTCGTAGCCCGCGTAAAGGCGCGGATCGGCTGACGGATCGTTCGCTTCGGGATCGATGCCGTTCAGAATGCCCGTCAGACTCCGCCTGCGGCTGCGCAGCGATTCCGTCAGCGGCTCGATATTAAGCGGCGAAGTCTTGGAGATCTCGGCGGCATAGCTCGGGCTGACCGTACTCACGAGGTCTGCCGTCAGGATGCCGACCTTCATGCAATTGATCTGACCGTAGAAGCCGAGCCCGCGAGCGGCAAACGTGTCCCATTCGACGCCGAGCAGCCGCTTCGTCAGATCGCGGTGGAATACGCCCTGATACAGCATGGCATGAATGGTGAAAATCGTGCGCATGTTCCGGAAAAAGTCCTGTTGCCGGTAGCGTTCTTGTAGAAAATAGGGGACGAAGCCGGTCAGCCAATCGTTGCAGTGGACGATGTCCGGCCGGAACGCCAGCCTGGGCAGCGCCTCAAGGGCGGCGAGGCTGAAGAAAACGAATCGCTCCATCTCGTCTTCGTAGTCGTACAGGCGTTCGCGGTCGTAATAATGCGGAGCGTCGATCAAATAAACGAAGTTATCCCCGAAACGGACGGATTGGACGACGCAATCGGTCGTCCGGCCGGCGAAGGCAAGCGGAAAGGCGGCCTCCTGCCGCAGCAAGTGACCGAACCGTTCCTCTATGCCTCTGAACTTGGGCATGACGATACGAATGTCGCAGCCCCGCGCGCGGAGGGCCTTCGGCAAAAACGCGGACACGTCGGCCAGCCCGCCCGTTTTGGCGAACGGATACACCTCCGTGCTTACAAAAAGAACCGCAGGCTGAGCGCTCATTCGAATGCCTCCCTATTAAAGATAAACGTATCCGGATCGCGATGTTTTTCCTCCGTAATACAGCTGTCCGGCTGCTCCTGCGCCGCCGAAGCGAGCGCCTGCGCCGGCTCGTCCCGCAGCACCGCGAGCCGTCGCTCGACCGCCGACCAGAAGCCGATCATCGCCGGGTCGTTCGGCACGGCGACGGCGCCGTCGAGCAGTCCGAGGATGGCCGCGCGGTTCGGATCGCTTTGGGCCGCCAGCCGCTTGCGCGCCGCTTGGCCGGCCGGAATGCGCTGCGCCGCTTCGGCCCACAGCAGTTGGATGTCCTCGCTCAGCATGTAGCGCGTGAAGGCAAGGATGGCCTGCCGGCGGGGCGAATGGAGCGAATCGTTCGGATAGACGAGGCCGATGGACGATCGCAGCGCCGGGGCCGGCATGCCTTCGATCGCGGGCAGCGCTGCGACCTGCAGCCGGTCCCCCAAAAGCCGGTCGAGATGGTTGTATACCCACTCGCCGCCGATCATCGCCGCGAGCTTGCCCGCCGCGAACCGCTCGAGCAGCGCCGTCGATCCGTCGAGGCTGACGAGCGTGCCGCGCGCGAGCTTCTCCCGAACGAAATCGAGCGCTTGACGCATCGCAGCTTCCCTGTCGTCGCCGTTCCCGGGCAGCTTGCCTCCGAAGGCCATATAGAATGGCATGAACCAATACGACTGCGCCAGGTCGCCGCCGAGCGGAGCGATGCCTTGCCCGGCTAATACGGGAGCGGACCGTTCCAGCTCGTCCCATGAGGCGGGCGCCTCTGCGAGCACGCTTTTGTTCACATACATGACGAGATGATTGCCGGTCAGCACGGGCACGCCGTATACCTTCCGCCCGACCGCCATCGCTTCGAGTATGTCCGTGCCGATCTCCCGCTCGAAGTCGGCGAAGGGCGCCTCCGAGAGGAGCGCCGCTTCGGCGAACGCCGCCATATCCGCCGGCACGAGCGCCATATCAGGCGCGGCGCCCGTCTGCGCCGTGCGTTTGAGCCGTTCGGACAGCTCTCGCAGACTCATCGTTTCCAAGGCGATTTGGATGTTCTCTCTCTGGGCGAACCGCCTGCAAATCTCCTCCAGCGTCTCGACGGACGTATCGCCGGGTCCGTCGAATTCATGCCACAGCGTTAACCGGACAATATTGCTTTTCTCCACATCATCTACCTCCTGATTACAGTTGAATTGCCTTTTTTTGTATAGTCGGGCCCGCTTTTAAAATATAAAATATTTCATCTTCTGGCAAATTGTTTTTTACGCGGCTCGCCTCCCTGTTCCGACGTTTTTCCCGTGTCCGCGCGCTTAAGCCCGGAAGCGGGCGGTCTGGACAGGTAGAAATTCGTTTGCGCGGGGCGGAATCCCGTTCGATGTCTCGCGACAGCTGTCCCGCACGCAGCAACCGTTTTGTATCCCCTTACATATCCCGCGCTAGATACAATAAGAGGCGTAGAAGAGAGGAAAGGGACGGCGAAGTCGATGGATAGAAAACGCTTTCTCCAATTCATTCGACGCAGCGCTGCCTTTCAAACGTTCAAACGTCGCCAGCCTGCCGGCCGTCCTGATCGGTCCGAAGGCGCAGCTCGCAACCCCGCAACCCCAGAAGGAGGAATCTTATGAGTTCGGCTGTCGGCACTTCGCAGCATCCTCAGACCGTCGCCCAGCCAGCCGCCAAAAAACGCGGCATCGCGGAACGCTACCGATTGTTTTTGTATGCGCTTCCTTTCCTTGTGCTCGTTTTTATCTTCAGCTATATGCCGCTGTACGGCTGGATCTACTCGCTTTACAATTACCGCCCCGGCTTCAAGCTGAGCGACACGCCGTTCGTCGGCCTGCAATGGTTCCGCTCGATCTTCTCCAACCCGACGCAGACGCAAGAGGTGCTGCGGGTCATGAAGAACACCGTCGCCATGAGCACCCTCGGCATCGTGACTTCGGTGCTGCCGGTCGCCTTCGCGATCCTGCTGTCCGAGATCCGGTCGATGCGCTTCAAGAAGACGGTGCAGATCCTGACGACGCTGCCGAACTTCATCAGCTGGGTGCTCGTTTATGCCATCGCCTTCATGATGTTTAACGTGGATAACGGTCTCATCAACCGGCTCCTGATCGAGCTCGGACTTCAAGACCGCGGCTTCAACTACCTGGCCAACGACAGCCACACCTGGCTCGCCATGATTCTGTGGGCCACCTGGAAAGGGCTCGGCTGGGGCGCGATCATGTACATCGCGGCGATCACCGGGATCGACCAGGAGCAGTACGATGCGGCCAAGGTCGACGGCGCGGGCCGTTTCCGCCAGATGTGGAATATCACGGTGCCGGGCATCATGCCGACGTACTTCGTGCTGCTGCTGCTCTCGATCGCCAACTTCATCAACAACGGGATGGAGCAGTACTTCGTTTTCCAGAACCCGATCAACAAGGACCATATCGAAGTGCTTGACCTGTACGTCTACAACACGGGCATGCTCGGCACCAACTTCTCGTTCGCGACGGCCGTCAGCATGCTGAAGTCGATCATCAGCATCGGGCTGCTGTTCTTCGCCAACCGGCTGTCGAAGTGGGTTCGCGGGGAATCGATCATCTAAGCAAAGGAGGGGCCGAACTTGAAGATACGCAGCTCGACCGGGGACAAAGTGTTCCACACGTTCAACTATCTGTTCTTCGCCATCTTCACGCTGCTGTGCCTGTTCCCGTTCTATTACCTGTTCATCAATACGATCAGCAGCAACGACTTAAGCTCGAGAGGGCTCGTCATGTGGTACCCGAAGGAGATTCACTTCAATAACTACCTTCAGGTGCTGAAACTCAAAGGCTTGTCGCAGGCCGCGATCGTCTCCGTCGGACGTACGGTCATCGGGACGGTGGCTACGGTCGCGGGCTCCGCGTTCCTCGGCTACATTTTCACCAAGCGCAAGATGTGGGGCCGCACGTTCTGGTACCGGTTCATCATGATCACGATGTACTTCAACGCGGGCATCATCCCGTGGTACGTCATCATGCTGAAGCTGCACATGACGAACAACTTCATGGCTTACATTTTGCCGATGATCGTCTCGCCGTTTTACGTAATCCTGGTCAAAACGTTCGTCGAATCGCTGCCCGACGTGCTGCAGGAATCGGCCGAGATCGACGGCGCAGGGACGATGACGCTGTTCTTCCGCATCATCCTGCCGCTTATCATGCCGATCGCCGCCACCATCGCCATTTTCGCCGCCGTCACGCAGTGGAACTCCTTTATCGACACCGTATTCCTCATGACTAACCAGAAATACTACACGCTTCAGTTCGTGCTCTACAAGTATCTGAACGAATCCAACTCGCTCGCGGCCATCATCCGCAGCAGCGGGGGATCGGCGAACGTCGACCTGTCCAAGATGCAGACGGCGACCTCGATTCGCACGACCGTCTCGATGATCGTAGTCATCCCGATTTTGTTCGTGTATCCGTTCTTCCAGCGGTTTTTCGTCAAAGGCATCATGATCGGCGCAGTTAAAGGCTGACGGTCGAAACGCCGGCGCATGGTCGCCGGCAGGCACCGGCAATCCCCGACAGTCCAGCGGGCCCACCTAAGGAGGTGAATCCGGAGCCCGCGATGTGACCGGAATGGCAGACAGCTCCATGCTCTAGACCGCGTTTACCAATAGCTATCTATCAAAGGGAGGACTACCCCGTGGTTCAGATGAAAAAGAAAAAAGCGCTAACCGCATCCGTCGCCGTTCTGCTCGCAACGAGCCTCGCAGCCTGCTCCGGCGGCAACAATAACAACAACGCTTCGCCATCCGCGGCGCCGTCCGGCTCGGCATCGTCCGGCGCTTCTGCAAGCGCTTCCGCTTCGAGCGCGCCGCAGCGCGACGCGTACAAGATCGACGTGTTCTCGATGCTCTCCAACTTCTCGGGCGAGCAGCAGGGCTGGTTCGCCAAGGTCGTCAAGGATAAATTCAACCTCGACCTCAACATCATCTCCTCGAATCTCGAGGGCGGCGGCGACGTGAAGTTCTCCGCGATGATGTCCGCGGGCAGCCTGGGCGACCTGGTCGTGTTCGGCGACGACGGGCAGAAGTATCAGGACGCGATCAAGGCGGGCATGCTGCTCGACTGGACGCAGGACGGCTTGCTCGACAAGTACGGACCGAACCTGTTGAAGTATGCGCCTCAAGCGATCGAGAAGAACAAGGTCAACTTCGGCGGCGGCTCCAAGGTATACGGCATCGGCTTCGACGTCGGCGAAGGAGACGGTCCTTCCGAGGGCAAGGACATGACCTACAACCCCAATCTTCGCTTCGACCTGTACCAGAAGGCCGGCAGTCCGAAGATTACGAAGATGGAGGACTACCTCCCCGTGCTCAAGAAAATGCAGGAGCTGGAGCCGAAGAGCGACTCGGGCCGGCCGACGTACGCTTTCTCGATGTGGCAGGACTGGGACGGCAATATGATGATGAACACCAAAGCCTGGGCGGGTCTGAACGGCTTCGACGAGGGAGACGGCTTCAACAACGGCGGCTTCACGCTGATATCGGCCGACAAGAGCGAAGTGCAAGGCGTGCTCGACGAGGACGGCTACTACATGCGCGGCCTGAAGCTGTACTTCGACGCGAACCAAATGGGACTGGTCGATCCGGACTCCATGACGCAGAAGTTCGACGACGTCGTCAACAAGATGACGGACGGCCAGCTGCTGTTTACCTGGTTCCCGTGGCTCAACACGTACAATACGCCTGAACGTCTCGCCGAGGGCAAGGGCTTCGCGCTCGTGCCGTTCGAAGAAGAGCGCACGTTCTCCTACGGCTACAATCCGTACGGCGGCAACCGCGTCTGGGCGATCGGCGCCAAGGCGAAGCATCCGGAGCGCGTCCTCGAATTCCTCGACTGGATGTACAGCCCTGAAGGCACGATGATCGCCAACTACGGTCCGGAAGGCCTCAACTGGAAGCTGGAGAACGGCAAGCCCGTCCTGACGGACTTCGGCAAGCAGGCGCTCCCGTCCAACGCTACGGCGGTACCTGAAGCGTTCGGCGGCGGCACGTGGAAGGACGGCCAGAACCAAATCAACAACACGACCCTCAAGATGACCAGCATCAATCCGGAGACGGGCGATCCTTACGACTACACGCTGTGGACCTCGACGCTCGCACAAGCGCCGAACAAGCTGGAGGAAAACTGGAGAGCCGCGATGGGCGGCGCGACGAGCGCCAAGGATTATCTGCAGAAGAACGACAAGATCGCGATCAACAAACAAATCTTCACCGGCACCGCGCCGGAGGTCATCTCCGACGATCTGTCGCAGAAGCAAGGCCAGGTCGCGCAGGTCATCAAGCAATATTCCTGGAAGATGGTGTTCGCGAAGAACCAGGCCGAGTTCGACAAGCTGAAAAAGGAAATGATTACGAAGGCCAAGGGTCTCGGCTACGACGACGTCTTTAACTGGAACAAATCGCAAAACGAGAAAGTATTCGAATACCGCAGCAAGTAAGCGTCGCGCTACATCGGACTAAAGCTTATCGCCGCCCTCGCAGGGGGACGGCGGTAAGCTTTTCCGGCATTGCGGCGAGGAAACGGCTTCCGCTGTCGGGAGGCCGCGCAATTTGTTAAACTAGAAAGCGTATACAGGGGCGGCGAGCCCGACGCAACGAGAGGGGATGCACGCAACTGTTCCTGTCACGATATCTGAAGATGCCTCATCCCTTCAAGTCCGGCACGCTGAGGCGCACGCTCGTCATCTATTTGCTGATCGCCTGCCTGTTTCCGCCAATCTTGTTCTCGGCCTACACGTATTCGTCGCTGCACTCCATCCTGACGGGCAAGATCCGCAGCGGCATCGACGCGAGCCTCAAGCAGGAGGCGACGGGGATGGAGAACATGCTGAACGACCTGGACTTCGTCTCCAAGCAGTTCGCGCTGGACGGGCGGCTGGCCGAGCTGGTCAACCGTTATCTGAAGGCGAGCCAGACCTACGACAAGGCGGAGATCAAGCAGGATATCGAGGACAGCCTGAATCTGGTCAACTTCACGAGTCCGAACGTGGGGCTCACCGTTTACTACATGCCGAAAGCCGCGGAGCCGGTGTTGTTCAACAACCTGCCGGTCGCAGACGGCTTCTCGATCGACAACCTGCCGCCGTTCGTGCAGTACAAGGGCGCCGTTTTCCACGGACCTCACCGCACGCAATACAAGAACAGCGACAACACCGTCATCTCGTCCCTGCGCGTCGTGCGCACGGAGCAACAGAAGCCGGTTTACATTTATTTGGAGTCGAACTACAATCTTTTCCGCAAAATCTTAAACAGCGCGCTTTACGGCATGAAGGTATCGCATTACGTGTTCGACGAGGAAGGCGACGCGCTGTTCGCGGACGACGGCGAGCCGCCGCTCGATCCGGGGCAGCTGCGCTACGAAGAGATCGCCGCCTTGAACGGCGGGCCCTACCGCGGCTACTATCTGTTCGGCTACGAGAGCCCGCAGGGCTGGAAGCTGATGACGGCCGTCAGCAAAAACGAATTCAACCGGGAGATCAACGACTGGTTTCGGCGGCTGGCGCTGTTGTTCGCCTTCGCGTTCGGATTCGCGATCGTGCTCGCGATGCTCGTCTGGCGCAAGGTATACGGGTCTATCAGGAAGGTGAACCGCGAGATCGTCCGCATGACCCGGGACCGGGAGGCGCCGGTCCAATATATGAAGGTAGAGGAGTTCGACCAGCTCCTCGGCAGCTTCCAGGATATGAAGACGACGGTCAACGGGCTGATCCTGGAGATCGGCCAGAACGAACGGGCCAAGTACCAGCTGGAGACGGAGAAGCTGCTGAGCCAGATCAACCCGCATTTCCTCCACAACACGCTTAATACGGTGCAGTGGGTCGCCAGAGCGGGCGGCCAGGAGGAGATCGACCGGATCGTGACGCTGCTCGTCCAGGTGCTCCAATACAATATGGGTAAAAACAGCCTGATCGTCACCGTCGGGCAGGAGCTCGAGGCGCTGCGCCATTATATCGAGCTGCAAAGCTACCGTTACGAGGACGAGCTGACCTTCAGCATCGACGTGGAGCCGGGCACGGAGTCGATCGCGATGCCGCGCTTCCTGCTGCAGCCGCTCGTAGAGAACGCGATCTACCACGGGCAGAGCGAGGAAGGCGGAGAGATCCGCATCGTCGTCGAGCGGCAGCCGGACGCGCCCGGCATGCTGACGCTCAAGGTGACCGACAACGGTCCGGGCATGAACGACGAGACGCTTGCCGCGCTGCTCGAGGACGAGGGCGCCTCCCGCAGAGGGATGGGCATCGGCCTCAAGTACGTCAAGCGGCTGCTCGAGAGCTACTACGGCAGCGGCGACCTGCTGCGCATCCGCAGCGCGCCGGGCGAGGGAACGACGCTGTCCGTGCACATACCGATTCGAAGCGAGGTGGAGCTCTATGATCAAAGCGCTGGTCGTTGACGACGAGAAACGCGTGCGGCGAGGATTTATCGCGCTGCCGGATTGGTCGGCCTACGGCATTTCCATCGTCGGCGAGGCGAAGGACGGGGCGTCCGCGCTGACGCTGCTCGGCGAGCGCGAGATCGACATGATGTTCGTCGATATCGGAATGCCCGGCATGTCGGGCTTCGAGCTGATCGACCAGGCCCGGAGCCGCTATCCGAAAACGAAGGCCGTCATTCTGACCTGCTACCACGAGTTCGATTACGTGCAGGAGGCGCTGCGGCTTGGCGCGATCGACTACATCGTCAAGACGCTGCTCAACAAGAGCAACGTAGACGAGACGCTGCAGCGCATCGTCAAGCGCTTCGAATGGGAGCGGCGCCATACGTCGGCGCCGGCGCAGCGCCCGTTCGAAGCGGCGATGGTGCTGGCGCCCAAAGGACGCGCGGCGAGGGACGAGACGCCGCCGGCAAGTCTGGCGCCCGAGTGCAAGGCGCGCAGGCTCGAGGGCGGTCTCTGGATCTGGACCGCAGCAGCAGATCAGGCGGAGGCTTGGCTGCGCGAGCTGCCGGCGCATGTCGCGGACAAATGGCAGGCCGCGCTCGTGACCGCCGGCGCCGACGAGCGCGTCTCGGCGCGGGAGGCGGAGCGCGCGATCGCGGAGCGGCTGCCGGTGCGTCTGTTCTATCGCGGGAGCGGCGACGCGGGGGAGCGGGGGATCACGCTGAGCGAGCTCAAGGCCGCAGCGGGGCCGGCGCCGGCGGAGCTGGACGCGGCGTTCGCGGAGTGGTCCGAGTGCCGCTGGCTGCTCTACGGCGAGGACTGGCGCAAGTTCGCCGCGCAGGTCGAGCAGTGGCAGGTCGATCCGGCGCGCCTGCAGGAGTGGCTTCGCTCGCTTGCGGCCGACGGGGCTTCGTATCTGGGATGGCGCGGGGGAGCGGGAGACGAGGACGGGCTGGCGGACGTTCTCGGGGATCCCGAAGCGCTGTGCGATTGGAAGCAGTGGAAAAGCTGGCTGTCCGCCGCGGCGCTGCTTACCCAGCAGCGGCTTGCCGAGCTGTCGCTGTCGCGGGAGGTATTCGGCAGCCTCATCCGTGCCGTACTTTATATGAAGGGCAACGCCGGACATGACCTGAACCAGGACGAAGTGGCGCGCCGCATCGGCATGAGCCGCAGCTACTTCAGCCAGTGCTTCAAGAAGTTCGCGTCCGGCGAAGCGTTCGGCGATGCGCTACGCAAGCTTCGGCTGACGGCGGCGAAGGAGCTGCTGATCGGGACGGACCTGCCCATCCGCGACATCGCGGGGCGGGTCGGCTTCGAGGACGACAAGTACTTCAGCCGTTTGTTCCGCGACCGGACGGGATTGCTCCCGTCCGAGTACCGGAGCGCGGGCCAGGAGCTGCACGAAGGAGGCCGTCCGTGAACGCCGCCTCGAACAAGCCCCGCGATGGGCGCTTCGTCGGGGAAAAGCAACAGGGAGAGCAAAACCGCGTCCGCGGTGCCGCCTCGACCGGCGCCGCGGCGGCCGCGGCGAAAATTGCCTGCGCGCTGGCGGTCTGCGCCCTTGCGTTGACCGCCTGCTTCGGAGGCGGCGAAGGCAAGGCGAAGGACGACGCGAGCGCCAGCGTGGATCCGGCCGACCGTCAGGCTTTCGCCAAGTACGAGACGCCGGTCGCGATGCGCATTCCGCATCAATATTCGGATATCGTCCTGCCTGAAGGCGATACGAGCGAGAACAACTTCGTAAGCCGATATCTCGGCGAGCAGACCGGCATCTCGATCAAGTACGCGTGGGAGACGCCGAGCGGCGCGCAGTACGCGGCCACGATGAACTACGCCATCCGCAGCGGGGACTTGCCGGACGCCTTCGTCGTCGACCGGCAGCAGTTCCGCGAGCTGACGCAGGCCGGCGAGCTGGCCGATCTGACGCAGACATACGGCGAGTACGCGTCCAAGCTCGTCAAGTCGATCTATGACGCCACTGGCGGCAAGGCGCTCCAGGAGGCGTCGATCGACGGACGCCTGTACGGGCTGCCGAACGTCGCGATCGAAGCGGACGCGCCGACGTACCTGTGGGTGCGCCAGGACTGGCTGGACAAGCTCGGCCTCGCGGCTCCCAAGACGCTGGACGATATCTCCAGGATCGCGAAGGCGTTCCGGCAGCTCGATCCGGATGGCAACGGCAAAGCCGATACGGTGGGCATTCCGGTCGACCGCGGCATGGTCTACGGGGAGAAGACGGGCAATAACGGGCTGAACGGCGTCTTCGCGGCTTTCGAAGCCTATCCGCGCAAGTGGATCGCTGGCTCGGACGGACGGCCCGTCTACGGGTCGGTCCAGCGCGAGGCCAAGGACGCCCTCAAGCTGCTCGCGCAGTGGTACAAGGACGGCGTGCTGGACCAGCAATTCATGCTGCGGCAGGATTCGCAGGACTTGGTGACGGAGAACAAGACGGGCATTTTCTTCGGACCGTGGTGGGCGCCTTATTATCCGTTATCCAAGTCGATCTCCCAGGATACGAAGGCGGATTGGCGGGTTTACGCCGTGCCGCTGGATGAGACGGGACGCTTTAACGTGAGCGACTCGCCGGTCACCGACCGCTATCTGGTCGTCCGCAAGGGCTACGAGCATCCCGAAGCCGCGCTCAAGCTGCTGAACGTGTTCACGCGGATCGAGCGCAATCAGGACCCGGGAGCCAAAGGGCTGCTGGCGGTGACCGAGCAGCTCGATACGCAGCTTCGCAATTATTATCCGTTCGACCTGCTGCTCGATTATCCCGACGCGATCGCCCAGCGTCACGACTGGTTAGCGGAGGCGCTTGACGGCAAGCTCGATCCCGGGCAGCTGGACCAGGAGACCAAGCGGCTGTACGACGACGCCCAGACCGAGCGGGAGTATCCGCGCAAAAACCTGGACGCCTGGGCGGGCTCGACCGCCTATCAGCTGTGGGGCAGCGTCGGGCGGGCCGAGTCGGTCAAGGTCGCGAGCTTCTTCGCGGACCCGCCGCCGTCGCTCGCGACGATGTGGACGAACTTGCAGAGTCTTGAGACGGAGACGTACGCGAAGATCATCACGGGAGAGCTGCCGCTGTCGGCGTTCGACGCGTTTGCGCAGCGCTGGCACGCGGAGGGCGGCGACAAGATGACCGAGGCGGTGCGGGAGGCGAACCGCGGGTAGGGCTCGCCCTGCGGCTCCGGCGAGGTCGTGATAGCCGATAAAATCGGCTAACGGCATGCTGCGCAGACGCGGCGGGGCGCTCCTAACGAAGTCCTTTAGGGACCGCCCGGACAAGCGATGCCCTTGCTTAGAGACATCTCATGCCCCAATGCGCTATACTGTGTTAATAATAAGCGATTACGCCGATGGAGGTGTGTTTATGGCAATCGATAAATGCGGAGGCGTGGCGACGCCGAGATGGTTCGGTTACGCGCTGCAGTCCCTCGTTTACTTGGCCCATCACGCCGACCGGGACGACCGCTGTCCGAGCGGCGAGATCGCGGGGAATTGTGCGACGGAGGCGACGCTTATGCGGCGAATCCTCTCCCGTCTGGCCAGGGCGCAGATCGTAGGCGCGCGCGAGGGCAGAGAAGGCGGATACTTCCTCCTCAAGCCGCCGGAGGCCATCACGCTCGGCGAGGTGTACCGGGCGCTCGAAATCGCGGAGCCGCTGCACAGCGGGATGCTGGACAGCGCGGACGACTGCACCGCGCTCGGTTCAGGCATGAAGGAGGCGTTCGGCGACGTCATTCGCGAGACCGAGCGCAAGATGATGGAGGTGCTCGACGGCCGCACGATCGCGGACATGATCGGGCAAGTCTTCGGGCAGAAGGTATAATTCGCGGGCGGCGGTGCCGCCCTTTATATTTTGCGGAAAGGTCGAGGCAGCGCGAACATGTTCTATACTTGCGAACAATTGGCTGAAGCTTTCGAAGGTGCGAATCTGTCCGTACACGGCGTCTACCGCACGACCCTCGCGGCCGATTCGGCTTACACGGGGCACGTAGAGCGGCCGACGTCCAAATGCGCGGTCATTATCGGTCTGAGCGGTCAGGCCGATTTTATTTTTGACGGCGAAGAACGGCATACGATCGAGACGGGCGCCGCGCTGATCGGCGGGCTTAACAAACGGCTCGAGATCCGGACCGGCGGCGAGAAATTTGAATACGGGCTCGTCCACTACCTGCCGGAGCCGCCGCTCGGCGAAGCGGCGCAGGCGCTAAGCGCCGTCTCGGCGCTTCGCGTAGGCGCGGATCCCGAGCACCGCCTGCTGCTGGAGCAGCTGCTGCGTGCGGCTTCGCTTCCCGACGATATGGCCCGTCTCGAGAAAAAGACGTTATTCTACCAGCTCGTGAATCGGCTGCTCGTCGCCGCGCGGGCGGTCAAGCATGGGGGGGCCGCATCGGAAATGGTGGGGGAGACGCTAGAGCTGATTCACGCGCACTATGCGGAGCCGATTACCCTTCACCGGCTGGCGGAGCGGCATGGACTCGGGCCCAAGTATTTCTCGGCGCAGTTCCGCAGATATATGGGGATGGGACCGATCGATTATCTGATCCGGTACCGGATGAACCGCGCCCAGGAGCTTCTGGCGACCGGATCTTATACCGTGCTTGCGGTGGCGAAAAGCGTTGGCTATCCCGACGCGTACTACTTCAGCCGGCTGTACAAAAAGCATAAAGGACAATCGCCCGGCGAGGTCGGACTGAAGCATAGACGAAATCGTCCATCCTGATCGCGAACTTTTCTCTATTTGCAGCAGGCGGGCGAGGTGTTAAAGTCTAGATGATAATGAGAATCGTTATCTACTAGATGAACAGAGGGGATATTTAAAATGATTAATCGCTTCAAATTGTGGCCGGCTCTGGCCGGTTTGATGATGCTGCTCCTGCTGCTGTCCGCTTGCGGCAGCGGAAATAACGCAGCCTCAGGCAGCCCGAGCGCGGGCACGACCGCGACCGCCAGCGCTTCGGCAGGCGGAGCCGAGGCCAGCGTCAGCGCGAGTCCGGCTTCATCGGCCAGCGCTTCGGAGCCCGCTGCTGCGTTTCCCCGCACGGTGACGAGCGTCGGCGGCGACGTGACGATCGCCGAGCGGCCCAAGAAGGTAGCGGTGCTCCACTGGGGCTATACCGATTCGCTGCTGCTGTTCGACCTCGATTCCGCGGCGTTCGCGCTTCCTTTCACGGAGAAGCAATCCCTGCTCGGCACGGACGCTTACAAAGCTTACGCGGACAAAATCGCCGATATCCAGGTCGTTGGCGAGAACACCGAGGTTAATCTCGAAAAGCTGGCCGCATACGGCCCGGATCTGATCATCGCGGGCAACAAAACGAACGAGAAGGTGCTGCCGCAGCTGTCCCAGGTCGCGACGACGGTCGTCATCGACGAAACGCAGACCGACGTGTGGTCGAACTGGCCGGCGCTCGTCACCGAGTTCGGCAAAATTCTCGGGCAGGAGCAGGTCGCCGCCGACTTCATCGCAGGTTATCAGTCCGAGCTCGCGGCAGCCAAGGAGAAGCTCGCGGGACTCCAAGGCACGGTCGCGTTCCTGCAAGTACGGGACAAGACGGTCTACCTGCAAGGCAGCGATTACTTGAAGGATTACTATGACGGACTGGGTCTGAAGGCGCCTGAAGGCGATCTCGGACAGAAAGGCGCAGAGCTTAGCCTGGAGGGCCTTAGCGCGCTCGATCCCGATTATCTGGTTCTCGGCTACTTTAACTATCACGATTCCACGATGGCCGCATTCACCGATACTTGGAAGGACAGCACGATCTGGAAAAACCTGAAGGCCGTTAAAAACGGTCACGTGTACGGCGTAGACGGCCAGATGGTCCTCGGCTACGGGCCGATCGATCGCAGGACCGGCGTACAGGCGATCTCGGACGCGCTGACGGGCGCAGGCCAATAAAGACAAGGCGGACCGCTTCGGTTATACTGGCAGAAGACGGCAGAAACGGGAGCTCCGGCCCGCGCGCCGGGGCAGATGTCCGGATCGGGCGGCCCGCGCGTTCTGACCGTGCGCATGCGCAGAAGCCGGCGGGAGGGCGATTGGATTGTTGAAGGGGATTCCGGCGATATTGTCGCCAGAGCTGCTTAAGATTTTGATGGAAATGGGGCACGGCGACGAGCTCGTGCTGGGCGACGGGAATTTCCCCGCGGCCAGCCACGCGCAGCGTCTCGTGCGCTGCGACGGCCACGGCGTCCCGGAGCTGCTCGACGCGGTGCTCAAGCTGATGCCGCTCGATCAGTACACGGCACGGCCGGCCGCCCTCATGCAGATCGTGCCCGGCGATACGGCCGAGACGCCGATCTGGGGCCGGTACGGCGAGATCATCCGCGAGCGGGCGGGTCTGACGGAGCCGTTCGAGGAAGTCGAGCGGTTCGCGTTTTACGAGCGGGCGAAGCAAGCTTACGCGATCGTGGCGACGGGCGAGGGCGCGCTGTACGCCAACATCATTCTCAAAAAAGGCGTCATTGCGGCCGAGTAACGCCGCTAGAACCCAAAAGTCGGATACGTTCTCTTTGCGCCCTTGGCGCGTGGAGGACGTATCCGGCTTTTTTGGCCGTTTTTGGTGGATGAAAAAAGTGTGCCATAGCTCTGAAGAGAAACACAGGCAATTTGCGGCGGCAAAGGAGCGAATCAATGTTTCTGCGTAGGAACAAAATCGGTCTGCGGTGTCGCTGAAGCGCCCAGGTGTTTCTGCGTAGGAACAAATTTCGGTCTTGGGTATTTAGCTGAATTAAGCCGACCGCAGCCGCTTGAAGAAAGCGGCAATCGCGGTCTCGGCCGCGCCCATGACGGCGGAGCGGTCGCCGAGCTCGGCGAAGAGCAGCCGGATGCCGCGCAGATGGAAGTTCAGCGCGCGGGCTTCGGTCGTACGGCTCATCGCTTCCTCGAGCCAGGGCCGCGCGCGGCTCATCGTGTTGCCGATGACGACGGCTTCGGGATTAAAGACGTTAACGATGTTGGCGATGCCGACGCCGAGCGACTCGCCGATGCCGGCGAACAGCGCGCGCGCTTGTTCGTCCCCGTCCTCGGCAAGCGCGAGCAGGCTGTCCAGCGTGCCTTCGCCGACGCCTGCTTCCGCCGCGCGGTCGAGCAGCGCCTGCTCCGAGGCGTACAGCTCCCAGCAGCCGCGATTGCCGCAGCGGCATGGCGGCCCGCTGGCCTCGATGGACAGATGCCCGAGTTCCCCCGAAAAGCCAGCCGCCCCCTTATAAAGCTCCTTTTGCAAAATAAGCCCGGTCCCGATGCCGATCCCCACGCTCACATAGATCATGCTGCCGATGCCGCGCCCGCTGCCGAACTTGCGCTCGCCGATGGCGCCGACGTTGGCTTCGTTGTCGATGAGGACGGGGATGCCGAACGCGCGGTTCAGCGCTTCCTGCAGCGGCACGTCCCGCCAGCCTAGGTTGGGCGCATACAGCACGGCGCCGCTGCGGTCTACGAGCCCCGGCACGCCGACGCCGATGCCGACGACGCCGAACGCGCTCTCCGGGGCCTCGTCTACGAGCGATTGGATAAAGGGCCGCAGAATGCCGAATACTTCATCCGGTGACGTCTTGGCGAGCCGCGCCGTACGTTCGATAACGACGCCGCCCCGCAGATCCGTGAGCACGCCGCGCACATAGTTGACGCCGAGATCGACGCCGACGGCATAGCCCGACTCCGCCACGAACTCCAGCAGAACCGGCTTGCGCCCGCCGCTGGACTGCCCCGTCCCGATCTCGCGGACCAGGCCGCTGTCGATCAGATCCTGGACGAGGCTGGACACGGTCGCCTTGTTAAGGCCCGTGAGCGCGGAAATATCCGCGCGCGACAGCGGGGCGCCCTGCAGCACGGACTCGAGCACGATGGCGGTATTCATTCTTTTGATGAGCGCTTGATCTCCGGTCGGGGTCTTCATGCGATTGCGGCTCCTTCATGCGGGGCGTGTGGAACTCGATTCGTTCTTTCGTCCCATTAATCGTTAACGTCATCATAGCATAAAACTTAGTTTATCCAATAGACAAACTAAGTTTCGGGTGCTATGCTTAACTCAGCTTGTAACCGAATTCAACACTTAACATCCTTAAGGAGGCATTCCGTAATTATGAGCCTGTTTTCGAATGTGCCGCAGATCAAGTACGAAGGCCGCAAATCCGACAATCCGTTCGCATTTAAACACTATAACGCCAGCGAGGTCGTCCTCGGAAAAACGATGGAGGAGCACCTGCGCTTCGCCGTCGCTTACTGGCACACCTTTAACGCAAACGGCTCAGACCCGTTTGGCGCCGGCACGGCAGTCCGCAGCTGGGATTCGCTCTCCCCGCTCGATCGGGCCAAGGTTCGCGTCGAAGCGAACTTTGAGCTGCTCGAGAAGCTGGGCGTACCGTTCTACGCGTTCCACGACGCCGACATCGCCCCTGAAGGCGCTACGCTCGCCGAGACGAACAAGAACATCGACATTATCGTCGCGAAGCTGAAGGAATTCCAACAGTCTACCGGCAAAAAGCTGCTCTGGAACACGGCCAACCTGTTCACGAACCCGCGCTACGTATTCGGCGCCGCGACGAGCAACAATGCGGAAGTATTCGCGTACTCCGCGGCGACGATCAAGAAGATGCTCGAGGTCGGCAAAGAGCTGAACGGCGAAAACTACGTCTTCTGGGGCGGCCGCGAGGGCTACGAGTCGCTGCTGAACACGGACATGGGCCTCGAGCTGGACAACCTGGCGCGCATGCTGCACATGGCCGTCGACTACGCCAAGGAAATCGGCTTCGGCGCGCAATTCCTGATCGAGCCCAAGCCGAAGGAGCCGACCAAGCACCAGTACGACTTCGACTCCGCGACGACGCTCAGCTTCCTGCGCAAGTACGGCCTGAAGGACCACTTCAAGCTGAACATCGAAGCGAACCATGCCACGCTGGCCGGCCACACGTTCGAGCACGAGCTCCGCGTCGCCCGTCTGGACGGCGCGCTCGGCTCGATCGACGCCAACCAAGGCGACTACCTGCTCGGCTGGGACACGGATGAATTCCCGACCGATCTGTACTCGACGACGCTGGCCATGTTCGAAATTCTCAAGAACGAAGGCGGCATCGGCAAGGGCGGCGTCAACTTCGACGCCAAGGTCCGCCGGACTTCCTTCGAGGACGACGATCTGTTCTACGCGCACATCGCGGGCATGGATTCGTTCGCGCACGGCCTGAAGGCCGCTGCCAAGCTGATCGAGAACAAGACGCTGGACGGCATCGTCGACGGCCGCTACGCCAGCTACGGCGAAGGCGTCGGCGCCGAGATCGTCGCGGGCAAGCATACGCTCGCATCGCTCGAAGCCTACGTGCTCAGCGGGCAGAAGCCTATCGTAAACCGTTCCGGCCGCCTGGAGCAGATTCGTCAAGCCGTGAACGAGGTTATTTTCAGCGTATAACGCTGTATAAGCAGATCGAAGGAGACGGGCCAACATGAATTATGTCATCGGCATCGATCTCGGCACGAGCGCCGTCAAGGCGCTCCTCGTCGGGCAGGACGGAGCGGTGGCGGCCGAAGCCTCCCGCGAATATCCGCTGTACCACGAGCGCTCGGGCTGGAGCGAGCAGGACCCGGAGGATTGGGTCCGCGCGACGATCGAAGTACTGAAGGAGCTTGG
This sequence comes from Cohnella sp. GCM10012308, assembly GCF_042649185.1. Classification (NCBI taxonomy): domain Bacteria; kingdom Bacillati; phylum Bacillota; class Bacilli; order Caryophanales; family Paenibacillaceae; genus Cohnella; species Cohnella sp. GCM10012308. The sequence goes on along the minus strand of NZ_JBHRYU010000032.1, from coordinate 85,615 downwards.
GGAAAAGACGGCGGCCGCGGGCGGCAGCATCGACGGCATCAGCTTCTCGGGCCAGATGCACGGCCTCGTGCTGCTGGACGGGAACCGCCGGCCGCTGCGCAGGGCGATCCTCTGGAACGATACGCGCACGACGGCGCAGTGCCGCGAGATCGAGCGCACGCTCGGTCAGTCGCTGCTTGGCCTCACCCGCAACCCGGCGCTCGAGGGCTTCACGCTCCCCAAGCTGCTGTGGGTGCGCGAGCATGAGCCGGAGCTGTACGACAAGGCAGAATCGTTTCTGCTGCCCAAGGATTATGTACGCTACCGCTTGACCGGCGCCGTGCATATGGATCTGTCCGACGCGGCGGGCACGCTGATGCTGGACGTCGCGGGCCGCGTATGGAGCCAGGAAGTGCTGACGGCGTTCGGCATTCCGGCCTCGTTCTGTCCGCCGCTCGTCGAGTCTGTCGCCGAGACGGGCACGCTCGACGAAGCGTCTGCGCGCGAGACGGGCCTGCCGGCCTCGACGCGCGTGTTCGCCGGCGGCGCGGACAATGCCTGCGGCGCGATCGGCGCGGGCATCCTGAAGCCCGGCCTGACGCTTTGCAGCATCGGCACGTCGGGCGTCGTGCTTACGCACGAGCCGGACACGTCAGCCGATTATGCGGGCAAGGTCCATTTCTTCAACCACGGCAAGCCTGGCGCGTTCTACGCGATGGGCGTGACGCTTGCGGCGGGTTATTCCTTAAGCTGGTTCCGCAATACGTTCGCGGCCGGCGAGCCTTACGAGCGGCTGCTCGCGGGCATCGGCGACATCGCGCCGGGAGCCGGCGGGCTGCTGTACACGCCGTACCTGGTCGGCGAACGGACGCCGCACGCAGATGCGGTCATCCGCGCCAGCTTCGTCGGCGTGGACGGCTCGCACACGAGGACGCATTTTGCGCGCGCGGTGCTCGAGGGCATTACGTTCTCGCTGAACGAGTCGGTCGACGTCTTCCGCCAAGCCGGCAAGTCGGTGACGAAGGTCGTCTCCATCGGAGGCGGCGCGAAAAATCCGGACTGGCTGCAAATGCAGGCGGACGTGTTCGATGCCGAGGTCGTTCGGCTTGAGAGCGAGCAGGGACCGGGTCTCGGGGCGGCGATGCTGGCGGCTACCGGCGCCGGCTGGTACGGCAGTCTGGAGGCATGCGCGGACGTCTTCGTCAAGCACGCGGCGACGTATGTGCCGGACGAAGCGCGGGCGCAACGTTACGGCGAGCTATTCGGCATCTATCGGGACGTGTACGCCGCTACGAAGCCGCTGAACGAAGCGCTGCAGCCTTTCCGAATCTGAGGCTGCGATGATAAGATAGACGGGAGGAGCTTGTCTTTGCGGACGGGTGCCTCCCTATAGTGTTAGAGCCCCTCGTATTTTCCGGCCGGTAACCGGATGAGGGGCTCTTTGGCTTGTCTTTGCGCGGTCGAATCCGGCGAGCCGGGAGGGGCGGCGAGGCGCAACTTACTGCCGGGAACCATCGTAGTTATTGGAAAGACGAGGATACGAGGCAAAGGTGGGATCCGATGAACGGGGAAGACTGGCTGATGCGCGCCGCGATCAGAGCGGCGGGGTACGAGCAAGGCAGAGCCGTGCTTCGCGACGTGGAGATCGGGGTGAAGCGCGGCGAGCGCGTCGGTCTGCTCGGGCCGAACGGCGCCGGCAAAAGCACGGTAATGAAGGGCTTGCTCGGACAGCTGCCGTATTGGGTGGCGGACGTCGAATGGCGAGGCGCTTCAGGCGAAAAAAAAGCGTCGTCGGGCGGCGCCATGAACAGCAGGCTCGCATACATTCCGGAGCAGCCGATCCTCTACGAACGCTTCACGCTGTGGGAGCATCTGCAGCTGGCCGCCGCGGTATGCGGCATTTCGGAGGAACGGCTCGCCGAGCGGGCGGAGGGGCTGCTGGCTAGATTTCGCCTGGAGCATGTGAAGAACGATTACCCGATCAAGTTTTCAAAGGGCATGCAGCAAAAGACGATGCTCGTCGCCGCCTTCTTGCTGGAGCCGAGCGTGTATCTGGTGGACGAGCCGTTCATCGGGCTCGATCCCGCGGCCGTCATGGAACTGCTGGAAGCGCTCGACGAGGAGCGGGCCAGGGGGGCGGGAGTGCTGCTCACGACGCACGTCCTGGACTCGGCCGAGCGGCTGTGCGACCGGTTCGTGCTCGTGCACGAAGGCAGCGCGGCGGCGTCGGGAACGGTCGCCGACATCCGGACGGCGGCAGGCTTGCCCGACGGTACGCCGTTGTTCGATTGCTTCCATCGGCTGACGAGCGCCGCTTCTGCGGAGGGACCATGAAACCGGACGGAGGCAGCGTCGGACGGCTGCGCGGGAAGAGCGGCCCTGCGAGACTGGCAGCGAGCCGCTGCGGCGCCTTTTGGCTCAAATCGATTCGCGCCTGGCGTCTGACTCTCGACTGGACCGTGCTGCTCTATCTCGTTTTGCCCGCGTTGTGGGTCGCCGGGGGGATGTACATGGACTTGCTGCGGCATCCGCCTGAATGGATTGGCCGCTTGCCCGTGCAGACACCGGTCGTCGTGCTAGGGATCCTGATGGTTCGGGCAAGGCTGAGAACCTTCGCCGAGTATGGGGACGGGCTGTTTCTGCGCTCGAGCGGCAGGTGGGTGAGAGGCATGACGATGGCAGGCCTCGTCTATACGTTGGCCGCCCGCCTGGCCCTATCGGCAGCGGGGGCGGGAGTGATGCTGCCGCTGCTGTCGCGCGCTTCAGCCTGGAGCTTGGGGGCCGGCGCCGCGCTCGCGTTGTCCGCAGGCCTGATGGGCTTTGTCTGGGCAGTCGTCCGCGACTCGGCCGAGCGCAGATGGCATGGCCTGCGCCGCGTGTTGGCTGTCTACGGCTTGCGTGCCGCGTTCTTCGCTGCGTGGATTTTTGCTGCAGCATGGGGGATGCGCGGGGCCGAGCCGGTTGTCGTTGCAGCGTCGATCGCCGTGCTGGCGATGACTTGCGCCGGGCTCGGCTGGCGCCGCGCAGGCCTCTCAGGCGCGTTCGCGCACGAACTCGAGGCGGAGCAGCAGGCCTATGCGGACAACGTCGGCTGGGTGCTGATGGACACGGAGCAGGCGAAGAGACCGCCGGCCGGACGCAGGCCCTGGGTGCTGCGCAAGCCTCGGCGGCTGCTGAAGCGGCGAGACGAGGCGGCTCGGATCGCCGAGCTATGGCTGCGCAGCACGCTGCGGGATGCGGGGCTTATGCGCACCCTGATTCAATTCACTTTCCTGGGCATTATGGCGATCTGGCTGTCTCCGTTCTGGCTGGCGGGGGTCGCCTGGATTGGCATGAGCGCATTACTGATCTGGTGGCTGAACGGCGTATGGGGCAAGTGGGAAATGGAGCGTTATATGGCGTTGTACGATTGGCGCGAGGAGGTTCGGAGCGCAGCGCGGGAAATCGGAAGATCGCTCCTGCTTCGTCCGGTCGCGCTGGCGTGGTGCGCGGTTTTTGGCCTGCATGCCGGATGGATGTACGGAGGGCTATGGTGGCTGGCGGTCTTACTCCTGCCTGCAATTGGCTTTCCGCTGCTAAGCCGCATAAATCGCGCGGCATCGGCCATGTTCTATTCCCGGCGGGCGGGCAGGCAGCGGCCGGAGGTCGAGAAGACTACATGAACGCGGCTGCGGGCGGATATGCTACAGACATTCTAACGCTAACGAGAAGAGGCGATTTCTGAATGGCTTACAGAGCACTGATGTTTCAGTTTCCGGACGAAGGCAGCGCGCACAAGGCGTGCGGAACGCTGGACGAGCTGGGATACGAGCCGCAGCCGCACGGCTTCGGCAGGCTCCACATTCACGTGGACGGAGATAACCTCGCGAGCGCGCTGGAGATCGCCCAGAGCCACGGCGGCGAGCTGTTGTCAGAAGCGCCGGCCGACGACGCCGAACTTACGGCCAACGCATACGCATTGGACGAGCTGCAGATCCCCGCGCACACCGTGAACGAGGATTGGGATCAGGCATACTTCGGCGTTGCGCCGGATGAGGCGCTGGCGACGAGCGATCCCGAAGTTGCGCGGAACGGCGAAAACGCGGCCGATGATGGCAGCTACAATCATTTCGAGGCCTATTAGGCCGAGCGAGAAAAACTTTCGCTATGCCCCGCAGACCCGCCTTGCCGACGAATCAAAACGGAAAAAAGTTCCGCTATCGCGCCGCAAATCTGCCGCGCAAACATCAATAACGGAAAAAACATCCGCTATTGTGCCGCAGGTCTGCCTACCGAGTGCCTGAGCGGAAAAAAGTTTCGCTATCGTGCCGCGATCCGCTTCGCATGCGCCCAGGCCCGCCCCGCCAAGCGCCGGGCACCGCCAAGCCTATTGCGCCCCGCCAAGCCTACTGCGCGCCGCCCGCCTCCTCCGCATGCATGGCGGCATTCAAGCCGGCCACGTAGCCGGTGGAGAACGCCGCCGTTATATTGTAGCCGCCGGTGTAACCGTGGATATCCAGTACTTCGCCGGCGAAGAACAGGCCTTGCATGAGCTTCGACTGCATCGTTTTCGGATCGATCTCCTTCAGGCTGACCCCGCCGCCGGTGACGAACGCTTCCTCGATGGATAGCGTGCCGTCGACCTCGACGGGGAAGGCCTTCAGAAGGACCGACAGGTTCTGCCAGGCTTGCTTCGGAATGTTATCGTGCGTCGTATCGCCGTCCAACCCCGCCCGCTCCAGCAATAGCGGCAGCAGGCGCTCGGCAGCGACGCTTTTTAAGATGTTTTTGACGGCTTTCTTGGGCTCCGCCTTCGTTAAGCCGTACGTATCGTCGTAAACTTCCGCGGCGCTCTTGTCCGGGAACATATCCAGCGTGAGCCGGACCGGACCGCCCCCGGTCTTTTTTCGCTGCTTCACGACGAATTGACTGCAGCGCAGCGCGATCGGCCCCGACAGTCCGAAATGCGTGAAGATCATGTCCCCGCGATGCGATACGAGCGATTTTCCCTTGTCGCTCCATACCGTCAGCACCACGTCGCGCAGCGACAAGCCCTGCAGCTCGCGGCTGCGGATGAACGGCTCCGAGGAAGTCAGCGGCACCTCGGTCGGGAACAGCTCGGAGATCGTGTGCCCGGCTTGCTCGGCCCACGCGTATCCGTCGCCGGTCGATCCCGTATGGGGAACCGACTTGCCGCCGACCGCCACGATGACGGAGGGCGCGGCGAATACGCGTCCATCGGCAAGCCTGACGCCGGCGACGCTGCCGTTGTCGTAAAGCACCTCGGCAACCGGGGCGTGCGTCTCGATCCGTACGCTTTGCTCCCTGACCTTGCGCACGAGCGCGTCCACGACCGTCTTGGCCTTGTCGGATACGGGAAACATCCGCCCGTTGTCCTCCTCCTTCAGCCGGATGCCCATCCCTTCGAAAAAGGCGGCGATATCCCGGTTGCCGAATACCGACAGCGCCGAATACAGGAATCTCCCGTTCCCCGGAATATGCCGGATGAGCTCGTCCGTTTCCTTGGCGTTCGTGACGTTGCAGCGGCCTCCGCCGGAGATGCCCAGCTTGCGCCCGAGCTTGTCTCCCTTGTCGACCAGCAGGACGCTCGCGCCCGATCGGCTGGCGGCGATCCCGGCCATCAAGCCCGCCGATCCCCCGCCTATAATAATGATGTTATATTTCTCTTTAGTTTGGTTACATATTGTATACTCCACGTGCTCGTTCCTCTCCGTTTTACCGCCGCAGGGTTAATTCGTGATATATATAGTCTAAACTATATTCCTATTATTGTAAGCGGAATGTTTATATGTTTTAATCAGAATGAATTGTTTAAGTATAAAGGACGATCGTGCGGGGGGATCCTCTTTGGTTAACAGCCTGCTTCTTCAGGTTCTTATCGCCCTGTTGCCAGTTGGCACCTTTCAGGTCTGGTTTTCGCGCCAGCGCCAACTGCGCCATTCCCGCCTGTTCATCGGCGTCGTCAGCGGGCTTTGCATGCTGCTGGGACATTTCTATATGATTCAAAATGGCCCGGTAATCCTTGACTTAGGTTTTGTCTCGGTCATCACCGCTTCGCTGTACGGCGGATTCCCGTTCGCGGTCGTGCTTAGCGCGGCGTACATGCTGCTTCATGTCCACGGGGAGGATTTGGCGGACGTCGTCGGCTTTCTCGCCTTTTTTATCGTCTATCTCTTGATTCTCTACAAAGTCTCTCCCTCTTTTCGTCTCAAAAACCGGTATGCGAAAATGCGAACCGTCGCTTTATTGTGGGCCGTCGCCTCGCTATCGTTTTTAGTTCCCGCAGTTGTTTCTTACATAGACGGCACTGCAGCCCGCGATTCGGAATTTCTTATGGCCTGCGCCGCGTATTTGATCGCGTTTATTCTCATTACGCATCTTTCGGTCTATTTTATCGAGATCGCTTACGAACGGGTCAGCCTGCAGTCGCAGCTGCTCGATCTGACCCGTCAATACAAATCGGAATCGATCCGCATGCGCCGATTTCTCGATATGGTGCCCCTCGCGGTCATTTTTATCGATGCCAAAGGCATGATCACGCACGTAAACGAGATTGCGCTGGAGATGGGCAAGCATGTTGCCGACAACGTCGTGGGCATGCATTATACGGAGCTGGCCCGACTTATGGGACTAGATGCAACCGCCTCCATTATTCAGCTGATCCTGAACAAGGGAGAGCGCGTGTCCTCGGAAATGTTCAAGATCCAGGGGCGGACGATGCTTGCGACGGCCAGCTCCGTTAACGAAACGGGCGCGAGAGGCATATCCGAAGGCGTCGTCTATATCGCGCAGGACGTCACGGATACGCAGCGGCTGAAGGACGAGCTGGACAAAATGGAGCGGCTGAGCCTCGTCGGGCAAATGGCGGCCAGCATCACGCACGAGATCCGCAATCCGATGGCGGTCATCCGGGGCTTCGTCCAGCTGCTCAACGAGCGGAGTCCCTCGGAGCAGCGCTCCTATTTTCGCATCGTCATGGAAGAACTGGACCGGGCCAACGCGATCATCAACGACTTCTTGTCGCTGGCTCAGAACCGCATCGTGGAAAAGGAGACGAGCAGTCTTCAATCGGTGCTGAAGGATATGCTGCCGCTCATCTGGGCCGACGCCAATCTGCGCGGGCAATCCGTCGAGCTCGAGCTCTGCGAGGAGCAGGACGTGCTGGAGCTCAACGGAAAGGAGATCAAGCAGCTTATCCTGAACCTGGCGCGCAACGGCCTCGAAGCGATGGACGAAAAAGGCGTGCTTCGGATCGAGACGCGCGATCTTGAGGACCGGGTCCAGCTGTACGTATCGGATACGGGCAACGGCATACCGCCGGAAAAGGTCGAGCGGCTGTTCGAGCCGTTCTATACGACGAAAGAGCAGGGGACGGGACTTGGGCTCGCCCTTTGCCTGAGCATCGCCGAGCGGCACGACGGCCGCATCGAGGTGCAATCGAGCGTAGGCGAAGGAACGACCTTTATCGTTACTTTTTGCAAAAGCGGTTACGCCTGCTGGGTCGCCGCAGAATAAGCGGACCGTCTCCGGCTTACACTAATTCCGATAACTACAGAGGATGCTGGAGGAGGGATTGCAATGGCTAAGCAGCCCAAGCAAAAAGGACGCGCCGACGCGCCGGCTTCATCAAAGGGCAAAGAGGACGCGTCTCCGCTGTCCGCGGGATACGACAAGAAGCTCGACGGTCCCAACCGTCCTTCGACTTAAGCGCATGAATCGAGGCGGGTCCGGCGCTTGCCGGGCTCGTGCCGCTTTTGACGGTTCGCGCATGGCCGCGCTATAATAAGGTAAGCGGCACGCCCGCCGAATAGCGATTCTATCGAAAGCGAGGGATAGACATGTCGATGTCATTCGAACGATATATGCTGGACATGGTCCAACCGATGCGCGACGACCTGACCCGGATCGGCATCACGGAGCTGAGAACGCCGGAGGAAGTCGAGCAGGCGCTGCCGGACAGCAAAGGCACGACGCTCGTCGTCATCAATTCCGTATGCGGCTGCGCGGCCGGCCAGGCGCGCCCGGGCGTAGCGGAGGCGCTTCTCCACGATGCGCTGCCCGACCACCTGTACACCGTTTTCGCGGGACAGGACAAGGAAGCGACCGCGAAGGCCAGAGAGTACTTCGCGCCGTATCCGCCGTCTTCGCCCTCCATTGCCCTGCTCAAGGACGGGGAGCTCGTGCACTTCATCGAACGCCATCAGATCGAGAACCGCAGCGCTGACGATATCGCCGCCGATCTGACCGACGCTTTCGACCGTTTCTGCCGCTGACAGGAGCGCCGCCGCGGATGACTTTGCGCATCCGCGGTTTTTTTCGTATGACGACGACGCGGGCCGTATTGTTTCATGCGAGCCATGGACGTCTTACATAACTAGGGAACCTATAGATTGGAGGCGTTGGTATGAGTTTGCAACAGGATATTATCTCGCTCCTCGGCGTTAAGCCGTCGGTCGCTCCGGATGCGGAGATCGCGAAGCGAGTCGGATTTCTGAAGGAGTATGTGAAAAAAGCGGGCGCGTCCGGTTTGCTGATCGCGATCAGCGGCGGCGTGGACAGCGCGGTGGCGGCCGGATTGTGCAAGCGCGCGACGGACGAGCTGACTGCCGAGACGGGCAAAGAATACATGACGCTCGGCGTGTTCCAGCCGTACGGTCAGCAGGAAGATATCGCCCACAGCTACGCCGTTGCCGAGGCGTTCGATCTCAAGTACAAAGCCGAGACGAACATCGAGGAAGCGGTGGACGAGATCTCGCTCGAGACCGAGCATGCGTTCAAGTCGCTGGGCATGTCCCGCCACATCAGCCGCGGCGGCAAGGGCAACGTCAAGGCGCGCACGCGCATGGTCGTGCAATACGCGCTGGCGTTCGACCTTAATCTGCTGGTCGTCGGCACGGACCATGCGTCCGAAGCGCTGACAGGCTTTTACACCAAGTGGGGCGACGGCGCGGTCGATATCACGCCGCTCAGCTCGCTTAACAAGCGTCAGGTACGCGAGGTCGCGCGCGCGCTCGGCGTGCCGGCGGATATTGTCGAGAAGGCGCCGACGGCCGGCCTGTGGGCGGGCCAGACCGACGAGGCCGAGCTGGGCGTGAGCTACGACGACAACAGCGACTATCTCGAAGGCAAGGAGATCCCGGACGCGGCGCGGGAGATTCTGGAGAAGCATTACCTGCGCACGCAGCACAAGCGTCAAGCGATCCCGGGCATCTAAGGCGGCAATGATCGAGGGGATCGGGATCGACGTCGTCGAGATGGAACGGATGGCCAAGCTGCTCGCGGGAGACACCGGCGGCAGATTCGCCGCTCGCGTGCTGACGCCAAGCGAGATGGAGCGGTATGCGCAGATGCAGCCGCGGCGTGCGGTCGAGTTCGCTGCCGGCCGGTTCGCGGCCAAGGAAGCGGTCGTCAAGGCGATCGGCTGCGGCATCGGCAGCTCTGTCGGCTTCCGCGACATCGAGGTGCTGCCGGATGAGCGGGGCCGGCCGTCTTGCCGATTGTCTCCTGAGGCGTGGTCGAGACTTGGAATGACTGAAGACTCGTATCGCGTGCACGTGGCGATCACGCACGAACGGCGGCTCGCGGCAGCGACGGCTACGCTGGAACGAATTGAATAAGGCAAACTGAGCCCGGTCCCTGTTGGCCGGGCTCAGTTTATTGTGCGTTTTGTTCGCCAGGCCGGCGGTAAGCGGATGCGGCGTCAGCAAGTCCAAGACAGCCTGAGAGAATTTTCTATAAATTATGATATGTAAGTAAAATAAACAAATAAATACCAGGACGGTTAAGCGTGGCGGTTGTATGATGTGAGGGAGAAGCGAATCAATGCAAACCGGCCAGCCAGGAGGCAAGCTTGTCGATCTCCTGCGCGGTCAGGCGCTCTTTCATAGCGGGCATCAACTGTCCGCCGCTCGCGATCTGGGCCGCGATCCGGGTCTCGGTCAGACGGGAGCCGACGGACCGGAGATTCGTATCGGGCCCCATAACGCCCTCAAGGCCGCCTCCATGGCAGGAGATGCAATTGCTGCGGTATAACGCGATCGTATCCGCCGGGCCGGCGGGCAACGTAGGTTTGGCGTTGTCCTCATTTTTGTCTTTGCCGCAAGCCGCTGTCAGCAGTAGAGCTCCGATCACGGCAGAAGCCGCTGCGGTCCGCAATCCGCGGCGCGCGAAGGCATATTTTTTCAAATTTACCCGACTCCCAATGTTAAGTATAATAAATAGAACCTACTAGACATCTTAAGACAAGCTTCCTGGAGTGCAAACGATGAGCATACGCTATTTTAACATATTAATGAATCATCTCGAAAAGATGCAGTTCGAGGTCGCCGCCGCCTCCTTCGAGGAACATGCGGGCGCAGAAGAAGGACGACCGGAGGTTTACGACTGCAATCGGGCGCTGCTCGTGACCGGCGGCAGCGGCCTGCTGCACATGGAAGACCGGTCTTTTTCTATGGATGCGGGGACGTTCAGCTTCCTGCTGGCAGGCAAGGCGCATTGGATCGAGCCGAGCCCGGGCGATACTTTGTCGTACTGGTGGTGCCACTTCCGCGCGAGCTATGCCGACAGGGCGCTCTACCAGGCGATCGGCTTGCCCGAGCATGTGCGCATTCCCGACCCTTCCGAAGCGGTCGCGATGTTCGCCCGAATCCGAGGCAACCTGCTCTCGCCGCAGCCGTCGGCCAAGCTTCGAATCAAGACCTCCTTCATGGAGCTCATCGGCATTTATATCGATTACTTCGTCGCCGATTCCGCGCGGATGGCGCCGCTCTCGCCGGAGTTCGAAAAGCTGGAAATCGTGCTGAGCTACATCGACGAGCATCTGGCCGATACGATTACCGTCGAGCATCTGGCGGGACTCATCTTTTTGCACCCGAACTATTTTATCGTTTTTTTCAAAGGATTGATGGGCTGCTCGCCGATACAGTATGTGAACCAGCGAAGGCTGGAGATTGCCCGTACGCTGCTTGCGGATCCCGCCTGCAACGTTTCGGACGCCGCGGCGCGCATCGGCATGAAGATCTACTACTTTTCGAGAATGTTTAAAGCCTATACAGGCCTCACCCCGAGCCGCTACAAAAAGCTTGTGCTGGGGCTCGGGGCCACCAGCAGTGCCAAAGACGACGAGGGCAGTGCCGAGTCGCAAAAGAAAGGCGGACCGGGAGCTTGAACGAACGGGAGATCAAATCGTTTTTTAGCGGCAAGCTGCTGCAATGGTACAAGCGGGAAAAACGGGACCTGCCCTGGCGGCGCAGCAGGGATCCGTACCACATCTGGGTGTCCGAGATCATGCTCCAACAGACGCGCGTCGATACGGTCATTCCTTATTTCCACCGTTTCATGACCAGGTTTCCGACGGTAACGGCGTTGGCCGAGGCGCCGGAGGAAGATGTGATCAAGGCGTGGGAGGGGCTCGGCTATTACTCCCGTGCCCGCAATCTGCAGGCGGCGGCCCGCGAGATCAAGGAAAATCACGGCGGCAGCCTGCCTGACGACAAGACCGTCGTGGCAGGTCTCAAGGGCGTCGGCCCGTACACGTCCGGCGCGATCCTCAGCATCGCCTTCGGCAGGCCCGAGCCGGCGGTGGACGGCAACGTCATGCGCGTATTGTCGCGCTATTTTTGCATCGACGAGGATATTGCGAAGCCGGCCACGCGCGTCGGCATGGAGGGGCTTGCCAGGGAGCTTATCCCGGAAGGGGAAGCTTCCGACTTCAATCAGGCGCTCATGGAGCTGGGCGCGCTCATCTGCACGCCGAAGTCGCCGAGCTGCCTGCTATGCCCGGTCATGGCGCATTGCCAGGGCCGGCACGCCGGCCGCGAGACGGAGCTGCCGATCAAGAGCAAGGCGAAGCCGCCCCGGCCTGAGCACCGCCTCGCCGTGCTCCTCCAGGACGCGGAGGGCCGCGTGCTCGTGCGCCAGCGGCCGGAGAGCGGCCTGCTCGCGCGCATGTGGGAGCTGCCGCACGTGGTGGCGCCTGAGCGAGGCGTCTGGGATTCCGGCTCGCTGGGCGGGGCGCTGCTCGCGGCTTCGCTGGACTCGGAGGGGCTCGCGGGCGTCCGCGCCGAGGCGCTGCGCCACGTCGCCGACGCGGAGCATGTGTTCACGCACCTGCACTGGTATTTGCGCGTGCTGGGTGCGGAGCTGGGGGACGCTGGAGCGACGGCAGGAGATGCTGCGGCGGCTGAGGTTGCCGCAGCAGAGGCCGGGGCTGGGGCGTTAAGCAGTGTGGGAGAGGCGACTGAGAAGAAAACCACGATGACGGCTGCCGAAGACAAGGCCGGCTATAGCACAAGCATCGCTGCTTCGCTAACGCCTGACAGTCACATGACCGCCGCCGTTTTGTTGCCGCCGGACAATGGCAAGAACTTAGCCGCCTCGCTTCCACCTGGCTACCGCTGGATCGACGCGGCCGACTTTGAGCGTCTCGCTTGGCCGAATGTGTTCAGCAAGCTGCTGTCCGCACACTTTAGCGGCACCTTGTACGACAACACGCCGAAGCGCTGATGATTCTCGATGTATCGGACCCTGAAGCCGCTATTTTACACTTGCGGTCCGATAAATGAGGGTCAACGGACAGAGGATGCGCTATCCTCCTCCAGCAGGCACGCCAACGCACCTCAGAGCGGAAATAACGGCTTCTGGGTCCGTAACTCCGCCTAAATGATCCATTTCGCGGAAATAGCGGCTCCTGGGTCCGATCGCATGCAAAAAAAGCCAGCGCCGCGTAAATCGGCGCTGGCTTTTTCAGTAGGGAATATTACTTGGCAGCTTCGTAACGCTTGCCGACTTCTTCCCAGTTAACGACGTTCCAGAATGCGCCGATGTAGTCAGGACGCTTGTTCTGGTACTTCAGGTAGTAAGCGTGCTCCCAGACGTCGAGGCCGAGGATCGGCGTTTCGCCTTCGAAGATCGGGCTGTCTTGGTTCGGGAGGCTGTATACCTTCAACTCGCCGTTCTTGCCGACGACCAGGAACGCCCAGCCGGAGCCGAAACGGGTCGTAGCCGCAGCGGCGAACGTTTCCTTGAACTTGTCGAAGCCGCCGAGCTCGCTGTCGATTGCGGCAGCCAGAGCGCCGGTAGGAGCGCCGCCTGCGTTAGGAGCGATCGTCTCCCAGAACAGGGAGTGGTTGGCGTGGCCGCCGCCGTTGTTGCGAACGGCGGTGCGGATGGCCTCAGGCACGGCGTTCAGGTCGGAGATCAGATCGTTCAGGCTCTTGTCTGCCAGTTCAGGAGCGGACTCGAGTGCTTTGTTCAGGTTCGTTACGTAAGTATTGTGATGGCGGTCGTGGTGGATCTCCATCGTGAGCGCGTCGATATGCGGCTCGAGTGCGTCGTTGGAGTAAGGAAGAGCGGGCAATACGTGTGCCATAATGGAACAGCCTCCTTAGATTATGAATCTGGAATGGAAATCTACTTCTGTATTATCCCTGATTTCAAATACTAAATCAACATGGGTGTTTAGAAAGTCTGCCGGTCGTCCGCTGCGTCGCGCCCCCTCAGCATGGGCACTATTTCCTGTTTTATACCAGTAAAATTTGTCCATACAGTTAGCCTTAATACATTAATGTAAATTGGTTCTTTCTAACCCAGTAAAAACAGGGAGGGACGATCCGATCCCGATTTAGGCTCATATTCGGCGAAATTCGGCAATATTTTAGATATATTCATATGTAACCGCTTTATTTAAAGCGTTTACACTCCATTGCGCGCCGATTCTCCAAAATTATTTATGCGATATCCCTAAAATAGCATGAAATTATCACGAATTTGTCGTAATATAAAAAGACGTTAAAGCGATGTTCACAGTTTAGCCTCTACTTTAACTGAATCCGGGGAGACAGGCATATGCAGATTCGGACTTTTCAATTGTCGGATTATCGTTCCGTATCCGAGCTTCTGAAGGTAGCTCTGTCGGAGGAATGCTGTGAAGAAACCATGTCGGCTTTATCCCGCCAATTGTCCTGGGACAGCGAGCTCGTGCTCGTGGCGCTGAAGGATGAAGAGCTCGCGGGCATGATGATCGGCACGATCGACCACAGCAAGGGTTATGTATACCGCATCGCCGTACATCCGGATCTCCGCCGCCAAGGCGTGGGCCGCACGCTCGTCACCGCCATGAATGCGCGATTCCGCCAGCGGAACGTGCAAAAGGTATTTGTCGCGGTGGACAAGCACAACGAAATGCTGCTTCCGTTCTACCAATCCTTGAGCGAAGAGACGCTCGATCTCGTGACGCCTCAGCGTCCGCTGTCCATCGTAGCAGGCTGAACGCCCATCGCAAGGTCCCTCGCAAGACGGACTTACAATCAGGAGAGCATATCTTACGTGTCGACAGGCGCCGAAAACCGGTTGCTTTTGGCCATAAGATATGCTTTTCTTATATTATCTTATTTGGTTCTACGGCAGGGGGCTTGGCATGGAGCGCATCGGCGGCCTAATATCTACATCTATATACGAGAGCTGTACGATCAAGAGCTTTAAGCACAACGGCTCGCTCCACCGCATGTGGCTCGAGAACTGGAAGGTTCCGGAGGACAGGCTCCATCCCGCGCATCGGGACGCGGGCATTATGGTATACGTGAACGACCATACGCCGATTCGCGAAGCCGACGGCAAGGAATGGATCAGCCGGGTGCCGGCCGTTTCTTTTTTTCTGCCGGGCGAATGGTTTAACGTAGTGGCGCTGCTGGAGGATCGTGGCGTGCGTTACTATTGCAATGTGGCATCTCCGCCGTATCGGTACCACAACGTGCTGACCTATATCGATTATGACCTGGATGTCGTGCTTCTGCCGGGCGGCTCCGTGCTGGATCTGGACCGGGACGAGTACGACAAGCACAAGGAAGAATATCGGTACAGCATGTCCGTCCGCGGACAGGTGGAGGACGGGCTGCGCGCGCTGCATGAGCGCGTGGCGACGTTCGGACAGCCGTTCGGCGACGAGGAAGCGAGACGCTATTATCGCGAGTGGAGAGACAGCCCTCAGGCGAAGGAGAATGAGTCGTATCCATGAAGCACACATCTGGCATCCCGCAGCCCGGCAGATCCCGCTCGGTCAAGCCCGAATCCGCCTTGCGGCGCGAGCTGTGGGAGTGGGTTCGCGCCTTGGGCATCGCCTTTACGATCGTTATCCTGCTGTGGGCTTTCGTATTCAGGTTGTCCACGGTCAAAGGGGAATCGATGGAGCCGACGCTTTACGAGCACGAGTGGCTGTTCGTCAACAAGGTCGCATACGAGCTTGGCCAGCCTAAGGCCGGCGACGTCGTCATCCTGAAGGATCCGAGCGACGGTCCGGACAAAAAGAAGTTTCTCGTAAAACGCATTATCGGGATGCCGGGCGATACGGTCGAAGGCAGAGGCGGACAGCTGTACGTGAACGGAGAGCTGCGCGTCGAGTCCTATACCGATAGTCCCATCGAGGACGGAGACTTTGGGCCGGTCAAAGTCGAAGACGGGAAATACTTTATTATGGGAGACAATCGCCGTCTCGGCGCGAGCAAGGACAGCCGCACCTTCGGCGAAGTGCCCAAGTCGCTGCTGCTCGGTCGGACGGAATTCATCATGTGGCCGATCGTGCGCTGGAAGAGCCTGTAGCGCAAGGAGGGAGACCTGACGTTGGATAACAAGGGCGTCGCGGCATCAGACCGCAGCCCCGCATATTGGTCGTCATTGAAAAGGGATATGCTTGCGGCGGCGAAGTCGCTCGGCATCGACCGGATCGGCGTGACGTCGGCCGAGCCTTTCCCGGAGCTGCGGGAGAGGCTCGTCTTGCATCGGGCGCTCGGCTACGAGTCGGGCTTCGAGGAGCCGGATCTGGACAAGCGGACGCAGCCGTCCCTGCTGTTCGAGGCGCCGCGCTCGATCGTCGCGATCGCGGTAGCCTATCCGTCCAAACTTAAAAATCCGCCAGTATCCGAGCCCGGCGCCCGGCGCGGCATCCTGTCCCGCTCGGCATGGGGCGAGGATTACCATCGCGTGCTCGCCAGGCGGCTCGAACGGCTGGCCGCTTGGCTGGCGGAGCGGGCGCCCGAGCTCGAGTGGTTGTCGATGGTCGACACCGGCGCGCTCTCCGACCGCGCGGTCGCCGAGCGCGCCGGCATCGGCTGGAGCGGCAAAAATTGCATGATCATGAACGACGAACTCGGGTCATGGATGTATCTCGGCGAGATGATCACGAATCTGCCGCTGCCGCCGGATACGCCGCTCCTGGATCAGTGCGGGGATTGCACGATTTGCATCGACGCCTGCCCGACGGGGGCGCTGGTCGGCCCGGGTCAGCTGAACGCGCAAAAATGCATTTCGTACCTGACGCAAAGCAAGGGGCTGCTCGACGAGGACGCGATGGTCAAAATGGGCAACCGGCTCTATGGCTGCGACACCTGTCAGATCGTGTGCCCGATCAACCGGGGCATCGATTCCCGGCATCAAGCCGAGACGCTGCCCGATCCCGAGGTGGCGAAGCCGCTGCTCCGTCCGCTGCTGCAGATGGGCAACCGCGAATTCAAGGAGACGTACGGCGCGAGCAGCGCCTCCTGGCGCGGACGCAAGCCGATCCAGCGCAACGCGCTGATCGGCCTCGGCAACTTCCGCGACGAGGCGTCCGCCGGGGACGTCGCCCGCGTGCTGCGCGAGGATCCGCGCTTCGAGCTGCGCGCGACGGCGGCCTGGGCGCTCGGCCGCATCCGCGGCGAGATCGCGCAGGCGGCCTTGGCCGAGGCGGCCGAAGCCGACGCGGACGAGCGCGTCCGAGCGGCGGCCAGCCGCGCGCTGGGCGCGCTCGCGGAGCCTGCGCCGAAGCGGGGCGGACGCGCCCGCGAATAAACGCGCTCGCGACAAAAGACCGCAAACGACGGCAGCTTAGCCGGCCGTTGCGGTCTTTTGTCATTCGCGCGTATGTTCTCTTTTTATGCGGTCAAACGATTGCAGGCGAATCTTTATTTGCTATAACCGACAGCAGGCGGATAATATATTCATATAGGAAGAAAATCCAGCCTATTACGTCAGGCGCATCCACAGGAGAGCATGAGATATGAAGCTGGTTGACATCGACAATCTCGAACCGGGGCAACTGCTCGGCAAAACGCTCTTTTCGGAAAACGGTACGGTGCTTCTGTCGGCGGGCGTGCAACTGACCGTATTTATGATCAGTACGCTCCGCAGGCTCGGGGTGCCGATGGTTTATGTCTCGGAGCCGGGGGCTCAGGAGATCCAGCTGGACGAGGTGTTGTCCGAGCAGACCAAGCAGGCGGTCATCGCGCAGATGTCGGACACCTTCAACGCGCTGCGCTCCGGCAAGGAATTCAGCGCGAGGGCGATCAGCATGTCCGTCGATCAGCTGATGGAGGACGTGCTGCGCAACCAAAACGTGCTCATCCAGCTCTCGGACATCCGCACGGCGGACAACGCTCAGTACATGCATAGCATGAACGTGTGCATGATGGCGACGATGGTCGGCGTTAACATGGGGCTGAACATGCTGCAGCTCAAGGAATTGGCGATCGGCGCGCTGCTGCACGACATCGGCAAGCTTGGGGCGCACGGCGCAGAGGAAGGCCGTTCGCACCACGCGTGGCGGGGTTTCGAGCTGCTCAAGCTGAAGCGGGAATACAGTCTGTTGACCGCCCATGTCGCTTTTCAGCACCACGAGGCGCCGGACGGCAGCGGTCAGCCCCGGGGCATAACCAGCGAAGAGATCCATATTTACGCCAAGATCACCGCGGTTGCCAACATGTACGACAATCTCGTGCACGGCACGGCAGAGCTTCCCCGCTTGCAGCCGCACGAGGCGATCGAGCGGCTTCACGCGCTCTCCGACACGACGCTCGATCGCGAGACGCTTATCGAGTTTTTGAAGATCGTCTCCGTCTACCCGAACGGCGTCTCGGTAAGGCTGTCCAACCGGCTGATCGGCATCGTCGTGGCCCAGCACAGAGGACTGCCCGGCAGGCCGATCGTTCGCGTCATCGCCCGGGAAGGCGAGTCCTCCGCCGCGCGGGAGCTCGATCTGGCGAGGCTGCCGACGCTGTTCATCGAAGGGGTCATCAATTAATCGCGCGCTCGAGCCCGATCGAATCAGGATTCGAGCCGGACTCAATCCGGCCCAAGCCGTAAGGGCTAGGTCCCGCCTGCGATCGCCGGTTGATTCCCCCGCTGGGCTCATGCTATTATAGGCTGGCTGTCCCGCTAATTCGCGCGGATCGCATACACGCATTCATGCGTAAAATTTGGAGGTATGGCAGATGACTTTTTGGGATATTCTGATTCCGGTTCTGACGTTGATCGTCGGACTTGTGCTGGGCTTCCTCGGCGGCGTATTCTATCTGCGCAGTCAGATGACGAAGATGCAGAACAATCCGGACATGCTGGCCAAGATGGCCAAGCAGATGGGTTACAATATGAACAAGCAGCAGCTTCAGAAGGCGCAGCAAATGATGAAAAACCAAAACCAAAATCAGAATCAAAATTTCAAGCCCCGCAGATAATCGATAGGCGGCGCGCGGGAATGCCCGCAGCGGCCGCTAAGGATGAAAGAAGGGTATAAGATGGCCGGTCTAAAGGACTATCTGAATACGAACGTTACGCGCAACCGCGAGCAGGTAGAGCATCACGTCCGCGAGATTCTCAAGCTGATCGGCGAAGACGTCGAGCGCGAAGGCTTGCTGGACACGCCCGCTCGCGTCACGCGCATGTACGAGGAGATTTTCGGCGGCTACGCAATCGATCCGCGCGACGCGCTGGGCGTCACGTTCGACGAACAGCACGAGGAGCTCGTCATCGTCAAGGATATCGTGTACTACAGCCAGTGCGAGCACCATATGGCGCCGTTTTTCGGCAAGGCGCACATCGGCTACATCCCGAGCGGCAAGATCGCGGGCCTCAGCAAGCTGGCACGGCTCGTGGAGGCCGTGACGCGCAGGCTCCAGGTCCAGGAGCGGATCACCTCGCAGATCGCCGACATCCTGGACGACGTGCTCAAGCCCAACGGCGTCATGGTCGTCGTCGAAGGGGAGCATCTGTGCATGTGCGCGCGCGGCGTGAAAAAGTACGGGAGCAAGACCGTCACTTCGGCCGTACGCGGGCAGTTCCGGGGCAGCTCCGCGCTTCGCTCCGAGTTTCTCTCTCTGCTGAAGGAATAAACGAATGAAGCCGCGTTGCCGGCCGCAGACAGCGGTCGGTAACGCGGCTTTTGTATGAGACGATCACGGCCATCGCACGCGGTACCAATAATCGTAGAGCCTCTTGTAGCCTAGCTTGGCATACAGGCGTTGCGCGGGCGCGTTGTCTTCCGCGACTTGAAGGTAGCTCGCGTGCGCGCCGTGCGACTGTCCCCAGCGGAGGATTTGTCTGACGAGCCGCTCGCCGATGCCGCGGTTCCGATAGGCAAGGGCCGTCGCGATATCGAACAGCCCCAGATACCCGCCGTCGACGACCCCGATGCCGATCGCGACGGGTTCGTCTCCCGAGCGGAGGAGGAAAAAGGCTCTGCGGAGCGGACTGTCCGCTAACATGGCGGAAGCGATCTCCCGCTGTTCCGGCTTGAGGGACAGTATCGCAGAGGCGGCGGTCATCCACGCCTCCGTCAGACAGGCGTCTACGCTCAACCCTTCTCTCAACCCTTCTATGGAAGCTTCGCCCTGCGTCTCGTCCAGCGATCGGGTCAAAACCTGGGAGCGGTCCGCCTTAGCGTACCCGTATTCTTCTAACCGGCCGTCGAGCCCGCAAGGCCCGCACAGCGGGGTGATTTTGAAAATCGTCGGCTGGCCCGCGCGGTGATACGCATCCTCGCAATAACCGACCATGGCGCGGAGATCCGCATCAGGCCCGGTCCGCAGCGGCTGCACGGAATTGGAGCGCTTCGTATACCCCTTGGACAGCCTGAGCAACCAGTCGTCATGCGCCATCTGCTGCAGGGCGGGCCATGCGTTCAGCGCTTTGGTCTCTACGACGAGGATGTCTTCGCACACAGTGTACGCCCCTTTCCCGTGAGTAAACCTAGTAAAACTCCATGAGAATAAATATACATAAATATTTATAATTATGCAAACTCCTTTTCATGCTGGCTTGCGAAGCCTAACACGAATAAAAACAGGGCTAAATCGCTCATCGCAGGGCCGATGGAATTGAGCTATGATAGCGGTATCAAAAGAACTGAAAACAGCAATCCAATTGGAGGCTATCATGGAAAATTCGAATAAAGTTCGCATCGGTTTGATCGGTGCAGGCAATATTGGCAACGTTCACCTTCAGGAGTTCGGCAAGCTGGCGGAAATCTGCGAGATCGTCGCCATTACCGATACGTATCTGCCGCTGGCGGAAGCCAGGGCGCAGCAGTACGGCATCGAGTCGGTCGCCCCTACGCCGCAGGCGCTTATCGAGCGTCTCGATATCGATGCGGTCATCGTGGCGGTGCCGAACCAAAGCCACGCGTCGCTGACGATCAGCGCGCTCGAGCATGGCAAGCACGTGCTGGTCGAGAAGCCGATGGGGCTCGACTCGGCGGCGGCCAAGGACATCGTGCGGGCGCAGCAGAAGAGCGGCAAGACCGTCATGGTCGCTCACCAGATGCGCTGGGAATGGCTCCCGCAGCTCGTGAAGGCGCAGATCGATCGCGGCGAACTGGGACACATCTACACGGCGAAGACCGGCTGGTATCGTCGCAAAGGCATTCCGGGATGGGGCACATGGTTTACGCAGCACGGGCAGTCCGGCGGTGGACCGCTGATCGATATCGGCGTGCACATGCTCGACTTGGCCTTTTTCCTGATGGGAGAGCCGAAGCCGGTTTCCGTATACGGCTCGACGTATGCCGAGTTCGGTCCCCGCAAGAAGGGGATCGGCAGCTGGGGCAAACCGGATTGGAACGGCACATACGACGTTGAGGATCTGGCGACCGCGATCATCAAGATGGAGGACGGCTCGTCCCTCACGCTGGAGGTCAGCTGGGCGGTCCATATGGATACCGACAGCACGCCTTTCGTCCATCTGATGGGCTCCGAGGGCGGCGCCTTCCTCAAGGGCAACGAAGGCAAATTCCTCACCGAGCGCTTCGACCAGCCCGTCGACATTCCGCTCATCGCCCCGATCGAGGACGAGGGAGCCCGCGTCAAGCTGAGCCGCCATTTCATCGACTGCGTCCGCACCGGCCAGACGCCGATTACGTCGGCCGAGACCGGACTGCGTAGCAACCTGATCATCGACGCGATTTACGAATCGTCGCGCACCGGCGGCGAAGTCAAGCTCGACTGGACGCTGTGACGCCGACCTTCCGTTCGACGCGCGCATAACCCCTATCGTCACCCAACCATGGTCTGAAGCCGCCTGCTTCGGTCCATGGTTGTTTTTTACTTTAACTATATTGATCTATCAATGTGTGGTAGAATACGGTTCATTGGATTGTTGTCGAAAGCTGTTAAAAAGAGACGCGTTCCGCTATTTTGAAGACTGGAGAACGTCCATGCATAGATTAAGGTTTTGGCGGGGGAAGGGAATCCATCTCTCCGTCATCTTCACCGCTGTCGTCGTACTGTCCGTTACGTTGACGGCTGCGCTGAACACGATCGTGGGCTTCGAGGCGCAAAAGGATTCGCTGTCGCGCAATACGCTAGAGTTGAACCAGATCACGGCCAACGAACTGAGCGTCGCCGTCGACACGATTTTCGACTCCATGACGCAGTCTCTGAACTCCGCCAGCGCACACTTTTCAAGCGCGGAAACTAGGGATAAGCAGGCGGGCACCTGGCTGGATTTCGTCAGGGGCAGCATGTCGTTTTTCAACTCGCTGGCGCTCGTGAACGAGAACGGCAAGATCACCGCCGCCTCGCCGGACAACGGGGACTTGGTCGGACAGGTACTGAAGTCGGCCGCAGCCCGGCAGGCGATGACCGAACGCAAGCCGCTCGTATCCGAACCTTACGTGGCCGTGACCAACCGGCTGATCGTGCTCGTCAGCCATCCGATCTTCGACGGAGACGGGACTTATCGCGGATTCATCTGCGGTACGATCTACCTGCACGGCAGCAACGTACTGGACAAGATTCTCGGCAAGCAAGGGCCTAATCTCAACGGCTCCTATTATTACGTCGTCGACAAAATGGGCAATATCATCTATCACCCGGACAAGATTCGGATCGGGGACAACGTCGCGTCGAATCCTGCGGTCGCCCAGATCATGGCGGGCAAGGGCGGTCATCTGAAGCTGGTTAACACCAAGGGCGTCCCGATGCTCGCGGGGTATGCCATCGTGCCATCCGTACAGTGGGGCATCGTCTCCCAGACGCCTGCCGCAACGGTGACGGACAGCGTCAGAGGCATCGTGGCCCGCATGGCGCTGGTGTCCATGCCGTTTATTTTGCTGCTGGCGCTGCTCGTCATCGGCGTCTCGCATCGGCTCGCTTTTCCGCTTCGCCGGTTGGCGGTATATGCGTCCATGCTCAATAACGGGGAGAAGGACAAGGTTCCCGCGCTCCGGCTGCGGCATCATCTGATCTATGAAGCCAACGAGTTGAACAGAGCGGTGATCGACGCCTTCCGCGTAATGGGCGACCGCACGGAGGCTCTTTCTCTCGAGGCGCAGACGGATGCGCTTACGGGCTTGCGCAACCGACGGTTTTTCGACTCGCTGCTTGCGTCCTGGGACCGTCAGCAGATGCCGTATGCGGTCATCCTCATGGACCTGGACCGCTTCAAGTCCGTCAACGATACGTACGGCCATCTCAAAGGAGACGAGGTGCTGCGCTTCCTGGCGGCGCGGCTGACGGCCGGCAAGCGGGAAGGCGACTATGCGTGCCGGTACGGCGGGGAGGAGTTCGTGCTGCTGCTGCCTTACGGAGACAAGGAGCTGGCTTATCAGCTCGCGGAGAGCATACGCATCAGCCTGATGGTGGAGGATGCGCCGATCGGCAGGCCGGTCACGCTGTCGCTGGGCATCGCCGCCTATCCGGAAGACGGCGCGAGCGCGGCCGATGTCGTACACTGCGCGGACCTGGCGCTGTATCAGGCCAAGGAAAAAGGGCGCAACCGTTCAGTTATGTATGGAGCGTTAATTCATTCAAAGCCATAACCTTGCATTTGCAAAATCGGGTTCTCAAAACGTCAGAAACTCGCGTTCGCGCGGGTTGCTGGCGTTTTTTTTTGAACACTCTGGAAATGGGCCTGTCCATTTCTTATCGATGAGAGGCCGCGCTTTCTTCCTGCTTCGGTCGACGGCAAATCGACGACAGGCGAGCTCGCTTTTGGCATGTCGAGCTCTTTGCGGAAGTCGGGCAGAACGAAAAGCCTGCATTTGTACAGGTATTTTTTGTCGATGCGCGACACGTGATAAAATGCCTGCAAATGTGCAGGTAAATTCAAAGCGCAAGCCGGGAATCCAGCTGATGAAGGAAAATAACTGCATTTTGGCATCTATTTTGTACAAAAGAGTCGTTGTCGGTATAAAAAGATGTATATTAAGTCAATTTCATAAACATTTTTTTCCAGTATAAATCCGAACTTTTAATACGAAATAGAATCTCTGAGATTCGGAAATAATCCCAAAACCGAACGTTATTCGCCAAATCTTATGAATAAGTTTGTTTGAACTTGCGATTTTTTGAATTATGAAATTGACTTTATTTGCAGGCTTTCCGGCGAAGGAACGGCGGAGACGTCGATACGGGGACGGAGATCCGCGGACGGCGATACGCGGACGGCGATCCGCGGGCTGCCATATGCGGACGGCGATATGCGAGTGGCGATACGCGAGTGGCGATATGCGAGTGGCGATATGCGAGTGGCGATATGCGAGTGGCGATATGCGAGTGGCGATATGCGAGTGGCGATATGCGAGTGGCGATACGCGGGCTGCGATACGCAGACGGCGATACGCAGGCGGCGATATGCGAGTGGCGATACGCCGGCGTTTCCCGACAGGCATGGTACCATGACGCGTCCGCACGGCCGTCGGCTACGGGCTGAACCGCGGCTACGGCGCCGGGCGCCGGAGGAGCGGCAGGGTTGTTTGGCCGCTTGGAGGATGTGCCCCGGACATCGGCCTGGGCGAAGGAGGGCACCGCGCCCGCCGTTTCTTCCGGCGTCTCGCCGGCAGACGAGCGGACAAGCTCGCGCCGAAGGCGAACATGACTCGCGCCAAGCCGGCCACGGCCGTTCGCAGAATGCTGCAAAAAGCGAACCTGACTCAGTAAAGGCAAGCCCCGCTATACCGAGCGCAAGCTTCGGTACGGCGGGGCTTTTGGCGTGTCATGGCGCCTTCAGTAAGGCGGCCACTTCAGCTTGCGTGCCTCCTCGAACCGGGCGTTGGCGTATGGCCAGTTCACGACGTTCCACCAGTCTTTCACATAGTCGGCCCGCTTGTTCTGATGCTTGAGATAGTAGGCATGCTCCCACACGTCTAGCGGGAGGATCGGCACGTTGTCCCATTGGGACAGGTTCTGATGCTTTTCGGCTGTCAGGATCTCCAGGCGATGCGCTCTCGGGCTCCATACGAGAATCGCCCAACCGCCGCCTTCGACCTTGCCCGCAGCTTCGGAGAACTGCCGCTTGAAGGCGTCGACGCTGCCGAAGTCCTTGGAGATCTGATCCGCGAGAGGGCCTGTCGGCTTGCCGCCACCGCCCGGCGTCATCGTGTCCCAGAACAACGTGTGTAAGTAATGGCCGGCCCCGTTAAACGCCAGCTCGCGCTCCCAATGCTTGACGAGCTCGAAGTCGTTTTTGCGCCTCGCCTCAGCCAGCTTGAGCTCGGCCTTGTTCAGGTCGTCGACGTACGCCTGATGATGTTTGTCGTGGTGAATGCGCATCGTCGTCTCGTCGATGTAGGGCTCCAGCGCATTGTAGGCGTAGGGCAGCGGCGGCAGCTTGTGGCCGCCGATCGGCACGGGCGCGCAGCCGGGGCTCGCTGCGGCGGATAGGGGCGCGGCGGCATTCGCGCCTGCGACGCTGCCTTGCGGATTGCCTGCCGCTTTTTTGGCGGTCGCCCGAGCGGCATCCGCGGGCTCCGGTCCGCTATAATCGCCGTTCTCGACGGGATCGGACTCTTCGGCGGGGAGACGAATGTCCTGACCGAACCGTCGCACGGCCTCGCTGCCGCTCCCCATGAGCAGCAGATGCTTGCCGAATTCGCGGCTCTGGAGCATCGACTCGGCGATCAAGCTTCTCAGCCTTGCCTCTCTGACCGGCGCTTCGGCGTAGATTCCGAGCGCGTCGTCCGCCGCCTGCTCTTGCGCAGCGAACTGCGCTGCCGAGATCGTCCTGCCGAATGCGGCTTCCCACTGCCGCAGCAACTCGGCATAAGGCGGTTCCAGATCGGGCACGGCTTCGAGCAGCGATTCCGCATGCCTGTATTCTCGCAATTTGCTGTCGATGAGCTGGGCGAGCAGCTTGCCTGGCAACATTGGACCAGCCTCCCTTCATCCCTGATGATGGCTTCGTTCCCATCGTATGCGGGGGGAGAGCTGTCCCATGCCGAGCAGGGTCAGGCGGACTCGAGCATGCCCATGTTAGAAGTGCGGCTCGCAGCGAGGTCCGTATCGACGGTCTGCAAGAAGGCGGTGGTGCGGGCGACGTATTCCTCCGGATACGTGCGGAACACCATCTCGTGGATCGCGTCCTTGACGAGCCAGAGGGAGGAGTCCGCGTTCGTCTGCGACTTGGCGATCCGCTCGGAAATTTCGTACGGGGCTTTGTCGTCCCGCGTGCCGTGGATCAACAGCAGGGGGAAGCTGTAAGCCGTGCTCTGTATCTCGTCGGACGGAATCTGATCGAGCCGGACGCCCGCCCAGAGGGGCGTGAAGAGGGAGAGCAGGTTCATCGTCAAACGGGAGGATAAAGCGCCATACTGCTTGAGGTTGTATGCGATCGTATCCGCGTTCGTCACGAAGGTGCTGTCGAGGATCATACCGTCGATCAGGGACGTCTGCAGGGCGGCTTGAAGCGCGGTGCCGGCGCCCATGGAGAAGCCCCAGACGATCAGCTCGCTCGAGCCCTGCGCGCGCGCATATTCCAATGCGCCGATAAGCTGCTTCGATTCGCCGATGCCGAAGGTCGCGGCCGATCTGCCGGTCGGGTCCGCATAGCCGTAATCGAACATCAGCACGTTGTAATTCTGTTTGTGAAGCATGGCGGCGATATCGTACATCGGGACCCAATATTCCTCCCGGTTGGCGCCGAAGCCATGACTGAGGACGACCGTGCGGGCGCTGGCGGCCTGCGCCGGAATCCACCAGCCGTCGGTCTCGCGACCGCCGCCTGCGGCGGGGAAGGAGACATCGGCGTACGGCAGACTTTTGGCGGACATCGGGTTCGTATTGAGCGCTGCGACGGGCGGGTGGGTGAAACGCCAGCTCATATAGCCGTAGAGTACGAAGACGATCAGCACGGCGGCGAAGGCGAGCGAAGCGGTCACGGCGCCGAAAATGCGGGCGAGACGGCGGGCAATGGTGAGGCGCGGAGAATCTTCTTCGAGGTGAAGCGATCCAGCGTGAAGAGGCATAGGTGTCAGGACAGTGGTGCTCATGGGATCGCCTCCTATCAATCTAGCACTGAAAGCGCATTATTATCTGATAATTTAAATTTAGTGCTTACGTCCTAAGGCGTCAACGGACATTGTCGTTTTGTTAGGTACATGTAATCGAACTGTAATACTAGCTTTGGAGATTTACGTTAGGACTGCGGTGAGTTATACTGGGTGTAACAGGGTTTCATGTGGTGAAACGGAGGTGGGCCCGCTGGAAGAGGAAAAGAAAACCGTGCGCGCCGTCGAGCGCGCGCTCGACATCCTGCTCGTCTTCACGACAGGGGGCGAATGGAGCCTGACGGAGCTGGCAGTGAAGTGCGAGCTGCACAAGAGCACCGTGCATCGGCTGCTCGCGACGCTCGAGGAGAAGGGCTTCGTCATTCGGGACGACGCGACGGAAAAATACAGGCTTGGCCTGCGGGTCCTGGAGCTGTCCGCGCACTACGCGCGGTCGGACGATCCGACGGTCGTGCTTATCGGCGAGATGGAGAAGCTGCGGGATCAGATGGGGGAGACTGTGAGCCTCTATATTCGCGACCGTCTCGAGCGGGTGCGGATCCAGGCGGTGCAGAGCAGGCAGGCGATCCGCCGGGTCGCGCAGGTCGGCATCCGCCTGCCGCTGTCCGTAGGCGCCTCCAGCAAGGTGCTGCTTGCGTTCGAGGAGAGCAATACGCGCGAGGCGCTGCTCGGCGACCCGGCTTGGCCCGCGGGGCTGAGGGGGCCGTCCTACGCCAAGCAGCTGGACGAGGTCATGGCCGCCGGTTACGCGACCAGCTTCGAGGAGCGGGAGCCGGGCGCCGCCGCCTTGGCGGCCCCGATCTTCAGCCGCACGGGCAGGCTGTTCGCCGCGCTCTCCGTCTCGGGCCCTTCGAACAGGCTGACGCCGGACGTCATGGAGGAGCGCGCGCCCGCGATCATCGGCGCAGCTACGCGCATGGGCGCGCTGCTCGACTAGCGGCTGCTCGCGCTTGGCTTCTATTATTAGGAGATGCGCATCGTCGTCGGCAAACGGACACAGAAGACGCTATTTTGCGAAATGATGGCATGTCGGTGGCGGCTGCGGACTGGAGAGACGTTATTTGGTGGAATCGGGTCCGATATGGTCGAATATCCGGCTAATAGCGGACTCAGGGTCCGTTAGCGAGGCAAAAGCGCGATCAAAGCTTAAATAGCGGCTCTCGTGTCCGGGACGCGAGGTTGACAGCCGACACGCGCCGCCGCACCTCGCGCGGGGATCTGCTCGAACGCATAAGAAAGAGCCTTGCTCGCCGCTTATACCGGCAAGCAAGGCTCTTTTTATCATCAGGAAGCTTTGGCGCTAGGCGCCGGGCTCGCTGCGCTCTCGTCCTTTTTTGGCTCCAGGCCGTTCAGGAAGTCCAGCGCATCCTGCAGCGAGGCGACGGGCACGAGCTTGGGCTTCAGCTTAAGATCGGCGACCGTCTGCTGCGCGAGACTCCAGTTGCCGAAGCCGTTCAGCACGGCGTTGATCGCGTCCTTGGGCGCGATCTTTTCGTTGTCCTGCCAATGGTCGGCGGCTACGCGCGTGTACGGGACGAGGAAGTAGTCCACTTTTTCCCGGTCGGCCGCCATGAGCTTGTACTGAATGCCGCCGATAAGTCCCACGCTGCCGTCGGCCGCGATCGTCCCCGTGCCGGCAATGCGGTAGCCCTTGGTCAGGTCCTTGTCCTGCAGCTGGGAGATAATCTCGAGGGTCATCATCAGACCGGCGGACGGACCGCCCGTATCCTCGAAATCAAACTTCACTTTGTCCGGCGGCGTCACCTTCAGCACGGTCTGGTTGGTGAAGCCGACGCCAGGCTTGCCCGTGCCCGGCATTGCGATAAGCGGCACGCTCGCCTCGAACGCCTTGCCGCCGCGGGTACCCGTAAGCTTGACCGTGTCTCCCGCCTTTTTGGAAGAGAGGTACTTGCTGAGCGCCTCCGCGTTGTTCGCTTTGACGCCGTCCACCGAGGTGATGATATCCCCCTCCTGCAGACCGTGCTCCCGCGCCTTGGTTTCCTTGATGAACGAATTGACGATGATGCCTTGCTCCTTCACGTCGATCTTCTTGTTCATCGCCGTATAGGCGGCGAGCAGGGCGTTGGCCTCGGAGCTGTCTCTCATCCAGGCCATCAGGTTGCGGTAGGCGCTAAGGCTGACCGTGCCGCCCGTTGCCGTTGCTTGGGTCTGAATGTCCATCTTCGGATTCAGCCAGGCGTATATGATGGAGAAAACGTTCGGTTTGGAGTAGGACGATACGGTCGTGAAAAGCAGCTCGCCTTTCTGAACGACCTTGTGGTCCGTCTCGACGCGCGGGTGTACGGGCTCTGCCGAACCCGGTCCGTACAGCACGTACGGCAGGGACCAGTTGCTGGCGACGATCACGACGACGATGAGCGCCGCGAGGATGATCGCCGGTCTGTAACGCCGGATAAAACCTTTATTCTCGGTTGTCAATGCGATCGTCACCTCCGTCCCTCATTATAGCGCATCCCTATCCCGTTTCCCAAACATAACAAAGCTTGTCCGCCGATGCCACATAAAAAAGCCGCATCGCCGGGAGCGACCCCGGGATACGGCTGGGCAGAATACGAATTATTGGTTCGCGATCATCTGGCGCAGTACGGTCTGCAGGATGCCGCTGTTGCGGTAGTAGTCGACGTCGACCATCGAGTCGAGACGGACGATGGCAGGGAAGGAGAACGTGGTGCCGTCTTCGCGCGTCGCGGTAACGGTAACCGTCTGGCCCGGCTGTACGTCGTTCGAAAGGCCTTCGATGTCGAACTTCTCGTGGCCGCTGATGCCGAGCGTTTTCCAGCCGTTACCCGGTTGGAACTGCAGCGGCAGTACGCCCATGCCTACAAGGTTCGAACGGTGAATACGCTCGAAGCTCTCGGCGATGACCGCCTTGACGCCCAGCAGGAACGTGCCCTTGGCCGCCCAGTCGCGCGAGGAGCCCGTGCCGTATTCCTTGCCGGCGATGACGACGAGGTTCGTCTTGTTCTTTTGGTACTTCATCGACGCGTCGTAGATCGACATGATCTCGCCAGTCGGCAGATACGTCGTAACGCCGCCTTCGGTGCCCGGAGCGACCTGGTTGCGGATCCGGATGTTGGCGAACGTGCCGCGCATCATGACCTCGTGGTTGCCGCGGCGGGAGCCGTACGAGTTGAAGTCCTTCTTGTCGACGCCGTGCTTGATCAGATACTCGCCGGCAGGGCTGTCGACCTTAATGTTGCCCGCAGGAGAGATATGGTCCGTCGTGACCGAATCGCCGAGCAGCGCCAGAACGTTGGAGCGCTTGATGTCGACGATGTCGCCCGGTTGATCGCCCAGGTCGGTGAAGAACGGCGGGTTCGCGATGTAGGTCGACTTGTCGTCCCACTCGTACAGCTCGCCTTCCGGCACAGGGATCTTGTTCCACTGCTCGTTTTGGGTAAAGACGTTCTCGAACTTCTTGCGGAACATCTCCGGATCGAGCGACGCGGAGACTGCTTGCTGGATCTCTTCATTGGTCGGCCAGATATCCTTCAGGTAGACCGGCACGTTGTTCGGGTCGTAGCCGATCGGATCGTTCGCAAGGTCGATGTTGACCGTACCGGCCAGCGCGTATGCGATAACGAGCGGCGGCGAAGCGAGATAGTTCGCCTTGACCTGCGCGTGCACGCGGCCTTCGAAGTTCCGGTTGCCCGAGAGGACTGCGGCGACGGTCATGTCGTTGTCCGCAATCGCTTGGCTGACTTCGTCAGGAAGCGGACCGGAGTTGCCGATACAAGTTGCGCAGCCGTAGCCGGCGACGTAGAAGCCGAGCTTCTCCAGATAAGGAAGCACGCCGGCCTTTACCAGGTAGTCGGTAACGACGAGCGAACCCGGGGTCAGCGAGCTCTTGACGTAAGCAGGCTTCGTCAGGCCGCGTTCTACGGCTTTCTTTGCGACGAGACCGGCGCCGATCATAACGCTCGGGTTGGAAGTGTTCGTGCAGCTCGTGATCGCCGCGATGACGACGGCGCCCGTCGTGAGCGTGCTCGCCTGGCCGTTGCGGTGCTTGACCGGTGCGGTCTGCGCGATCTTCTCGTCGGAGAGGCCGTAGCCGCCCTTATCGATCGGCGTGCGGATGATGTTGTTGAACTCTTCCTTCATCGCCGTCAGCTCGACGCGGTCTTGCGGACGCTTCGGACCTGCAAGGCTCGGTACGATGGTGGAAAGGTCAAGCTCGATGACGTCGGTAAACGTCGGATCCGGCGTCTCGTTGGTACGGAACATGCCTTGCGCTTTGTAGTAAGCTTCGACAAGCTCGATTTGCTTCTCGTCGCGGCCGGTGAGGCGCAGGTAGTTCAGCGTCTCGCTGTCGACCGGGAAGATACCGATCGTCGCGCCGTATTCCGGCGCCATGTTGGCGACCGTCGCGCGGTCGGCCAGGCTGATGTTGGACAGGCCCGGACCGAAAAACTCGACGAACTTGCCGACGACGCCTTTTTTCCGCAGGATCTGGGTAACTGTCAGCGCGAGGTCGGTCGCCGTAGCGCCTTCGGCCAGGCTGCCGGTCAAGCGGAAACCGATGACTTCAGGCATGACGAAGTACAGCGGCTGGCCGAGCATGCCGGCTTCGGCTTCGATGCCGCCGACGCCCCAGCCCACGACGCCGAGACCGTTGATCATCGTCGTGTGGGAGTCCGTGCCCACGAGCGAGTCCGGATACACCTCGGTGACGCCGTCTTTGGTCTTGGTAGCTGCAACGGATGCAAGGTACTCCAGGTTGACCTGGTGGACGATACCTGTAGCCGGAGGAACGGCTCTGAAGTTGTCGAATGCGGTCTGCGCCCAGCGCAGGAAGCGATAGCGCTCTTCGTTGCGCTCGAATTCGAGGTCCATGTTGGTCTGCAGCGCGTCGGCGGTGCCGAATGCGTCGACCATGACGGAGTGGTCGATGACCAGATCGACGGGAACGAGCGGGTTGATGCGCTTCGGATCTCCGCCGGCTTGCTTCACGGTCTCGCGCATCGCGGCGAGATCGACGACGACCGGTACGCCGGTGAAGTCTTGCAGCACGATGCGGGCGGGGATAAATGGAACTTCCTTATCTTCGCGGCCGTTCGCCCAGTTGGCGATTTGCTTGACGTGCTCCAGCGTGATGGCGCGTCCGTCGAATTGGCGGATGGCGGCTTCAAGCAGGACTTTCATCGAGAAAGGCAGCTTGGACACGGGGCCCAGGCCTTGCTCTTCCAAACCTTGCAGGTTGTAGTAGCGATACGAGTTGCCCGCTGCCTGCAGGTCGGCCTGTACGTTGTACGGAAGGGTGGACAAAATAATCGGCCTCCTAGATAAGATTGCACGGATTCCAGATCAAGCGTCGCGAGGATGAGAAGCATTCTCGTTTACGTTTCATTCTGTGAAACCCGATTTCAAAATTGAACCTTCCTCATTATTATAGCGTTATCCCGGCGCGCAGTAAAGAGAGATTGTGTCTAGTTTGTTACCAATGAGGGGAAAAACGGCCGGTATTGCACGAGGTTTAGCATGCCGCAAACAAAGGGGATCATCCGCGGTGGAAGCGTGAAAAGAGGAGGTGCGGGAGTGCGTAGGAAGGCAGCGCACCGGTCATTCGCAAGCATGGAACCGCCGCGGCCAGCATACATTTGAACGGATGCAATCTGTGCCGTGCGGGAGGGATGTCCGGTGCCGGAATTGGACGAACGGATAAAGAAGGCGCTGGTTGAATATGTGAACGCGGTGAACGAGGCGGATCTGAACCGTTCGCCCGAGGCGCTGGTGCAGGTCGGCGACGAGGCGCACCGATGGCGGCTGCAGCGCCGGGCGCGAGCGCTTCGGCGGCGCGATGCCGCATCGGCGGCCCGGCCCCGAAGAGGCGAAATCCGCGCCCGCGTCCTCCGCTGGAGCGCCGGGGAAAAGGAAGCCTTCGTCGATCTGCAGCTGCGGATAGCAAGAGCCTGCGGCACCGGTGCGGCAGCCTACGCCGAAGAGCGGGTCGAGCGCGAGCGCATCCGGCTCGTGCCCTTCGGCGGCGAGTGGCGGCTGGACCGCGCGGAACCGCTGGGCGACGAGCGGTCGTCCGCCGCGCTGCTGGGATCCGGAACAGAGGGGGCGCTTGGCGCGGGCAGCGAATGGCCGGTGGCGCCATCCGTTCCTTTTATCCCGGCCCGGGACGGGTATGGCGCCTGGCAAGGGATCGCGAGCGGCGGCGTTCAGGCCGCGCCTTGGGCGAATCCCTACGGGGGAACGCCTGCGCGCAGCGGACCTTACGACCGGGAAGCCGCCGTCGCGTATGCCGAGGCATGGTGGGATAAGGCGAATCCGGCGTACGAGCTTTTCGAGGTGAATTGCACCAACTACGTCTCCCAGTGTCTCTTTGCAGGGGGCGCGCCCATGAACTATACTGGGAAAAGGGAATCGGGCTGGTGGTATCACGGATTGTCGGGCAGCCAGGAACGCTGGAGCTACAGCTGGGCGGTCGCGAACAGCCTGCAGCATTTTTTGAGCCAGCCGAGGCCGGCCGGGCTGCGGGCTTTGCGCGTCGAACGTCCCGAGCAGCTGTCGCCGGGAGACGTCATTTGCTACGATTGGGACGGCACCGGCCAATTCAGGCACAATACGATCGTGACGGCAACCGACGGCGACGGCATGCCGCTGGTCAACGCCAATACCGTGCCGAGCAGGCACAGATACTGGGACTATCGCGATTCCTACGCCTGGACGGAGAACACACGGTATCGCTTTTATCATATCGAGGCGATTTTTTGATCTGCAGGCAATCATACAAAGCAACCATACAAGGCAGTCGAACAAGGCAGTCGAACAAGGCAGTCGAACAAGGCGGAGGTCAAGCTGACAATGGGAACTGGACAGAAGATTCGCGTCGGGCTCGTCTACGGAGGCCGCTCGGGCGAGCATGAAGTATCGCTCCAGACCGCGCTGGCGGTGCTGAAGGCATTCGATTACGACAAATACGAACTTATTCCTTATTATATAACGAAGCAAGGCAGATGGCGTTCGGGTTCGCTGCTTGCGTCGCCGCCCGCGGCCGTCGCGGAGCTGCAATTCGAGCGAACCGGAGAAGCCGGAGCGAGCGGTTCGTCGCTCGTTCCCCTGATGCAAGGCATGTCGGAAACGGTGGTAGCCGAAGCCGGCGACCACGGTATCGGCTCGGTTGACGTCGTATTCCCGCTGCTGCACGGCACCTTCGGCGAGGACGGGACGATCCAAGGCCTGTTCGAGATGGCGAACCTGCCTTATGTAGGAGCGGGCGTGCTCGCTTCCTCGGTCGGCATGGACAAAGCGGCGATGAAGACGATGTTCGCGGCGGCCGGCCTGCCGCAGGTCGGGTACAGAGCGTTCACGCGGTTTCATTGGAACAGAGAGCGGGAGGCGCTGCTGGACGGCATGGAGCAGGATATCGGCTATCCGAGCTTCGTGAAGCCCGCCAACCTCGGCTCCAGCGTCGGCGTATCCAAAGCGCGCAATCGCGAGGAGCTGGCCGCTGCAGTCGAAGAAGCGCTGCGATACGACCGCAAGGTTATCGTGGAGGAGTTCGTCGACGCGCGGGAGATCGAGGTCGCCGTCCTCGGCAACGACGAGCCCCGGGCATCGGTCGCCGGCGAGATCGTCAGCTCGAACGAATTCTACGATTATAAGGCCAAGTATATCGACGGCAAATCCGCCATGATCATTCCCGCGGAGATCCCGGAAGAGACGGCGCAGTCCGTTCGCGAGATGGCGGTCCGGGCGTTTCTGGCGATCGACGGCTCGGGATTGTGCCGCGCGGACTTTTTCGTGCGCAAGAGCGACGGCGCGCTGCTGATCAACGAGGTCAACACGCTGCCGGGCTTCACGCCGTTCAGCATGTACCCGCTGCTCTGGCAGGAGACGGGCGTCTCCTACCGGGAGCTGCTGGACACGTTGATCGAGCTCGCCATCGCCCGTTATGCCGAGAAGCAGTTGATCGACTACGGCAGCTGACTGCGTTCGGGCGAGGCCGCGGATTGCGGCTGAGCGGGCGGGGCAAGTCGAGGCGAGTTAGCCGGAAAAACCGTGCAACTTGCGCTGAATGAAGCTGCGAGAGAGTGAGTTAGCCGGAAAAACCGTGCAACTGCGCTGGATGGAGCTGCGAATGCGCGAGTTAGCCGGAAAAACCGTGCAACGACGCTGAATGAAGCTGCGAATGTGCGAGTTAGCCGGAAAAACCGTGCAACTGGGGCGGTTGGTCGGTGAGCGCAGCGAGTTAACCGGAAAAACCGCGTCTCTGCGTCGGATTCAACTACAAAAAGCACCGCCGTCATCGCTGACGGCGGTGCCTTTTTGCCTAAGTCTCAGTCCAGAAAATCCTTGAGCCTGCGGCTGCGGCTCGGATGGCGCAGCTTGCGCAGCGCCTTCGCTTCGATCTGCCGGATCCGCTCGCGGGTGACGCCGAACGCCTTGCCGACTTCCTCAAGCGTACGCGTATGGCCGTCGTCGAGGCCGAACCGGAGGCGCAGCACGCTCTCTTCGCGCTCGGTGAGCGTATCGAGCACGTCCTCGAGCTGTTCGCGCATCAGCTCGAACGCCGCGGCGTCCGCGGGCTCCGGCGCATCCTGGTCTTCGATGAACTCGCCGAGCCGGGAGTCGTTCTCCTCGCCGATCGGCATCTCGAGCGACACGGGTTCCTGCGAGATCTTCATGATCTCGCGGACCTTGTCGACCGTAATGTCCATCGCCTGCGCGATCTCCTCGGGGGTCGGCTCGCGGCCGAGCTCCTGCAGGAGCTGCCGGGAGATGCGCACCAGCTTGTTGATCGTCTCGACCATATGGACGGGGATCCGGATCGTGCGGGCGTGGTCCGCGATGCTGCGGGTGATCGCCTGGCGGATCCACCACGTGGCGTACGTGCTGAAACGGAAGCCTTTGCGGTAATCGAACTTCTCGACGGCCTTGATCAGGCCCATGTTGCCCTCCTGAATCAAGTCCAGGAACAGCATGCCGCGTCCGACATACCGTCTTGCTATGCTGACGACCAGTCGAAGATTGGCTTCGGCCAGACGCTGCTTGGCTGCTTCGTCGCCTTCCTCGATCCGATGAGCGAGCGCGATTTCTTCATCGGCCGTGAGCAGAGGCACGCGGCCGATCTCCTTCAGATACATGCGGACCGGGTCGTCCATCCGAATGCCCGCGGGCACCTTCAGATCGTCGTCCATGAAGTCGACAACGGGCGAATCGGTATCCATCGTCAAAGCGCATCCCTCCATCCGGTAAAAGTGCTGGGGCGGAACGGTATAGAATAACGGGAATTGACATCCGATGAAGTATGTGCTATCCTGAAGTAGGAAGTTTATGCTTTGGATGTCTGATAAGTACCATTTCTCATTATATCACCAAGTAGGCATTTATACAACAAGTACTTCAAATAAATTTTGGACCGGACCTTGCGCTTCGTTTTCGGACGAGCCGGGTGCCGGTCCTTTTTGGTTGGTTTCGGGCGCCGTTACTTTCATTGCAAGCGGTCTACGGTTTATAATAACAGCAAAAGTCCAAGGTCGGAGGGATGCAGATGGGATTCCAGACGGAATTCAATTCGGTGTGCAAATTCAAGTCCGAGCAAGAGCTGTACGAGCTGCTCGAATACGGACGGGGCAAGATGGTCAAGAAGCAGTTCCGCGTCTTCCCTACGGGACAGAAGGTTATCGCGTACGCGCCGGACAATCGGGCGGTGGCTATCGTCCGCATCGTCGCTTCGATCGCCGAGATCAACTTCCAGGGCGAAGAAGTGACGGAGGTCGAGATGGAGCTGATCCGCAAGCTTACGGACGAGGAATCGCGCGTGCAGACCGCGCTCGCGCACGAGATGTTTTTCGGGGAGCAGCAAGCCTAAACGCACGCCGGGAGGAGAATCGCGATGGGAGCGAAGTGGGAATACTGCACGTTGAAATACAAGACCGGCGGCTGGCTTGGCGGCAAGGTGGACGAGCAGGAGTTCCAGGACGAGCTGAACCGCTACGGCTACGAGGGCTGGGAGCTGGTGTCCTGCTTCGACACGAGCCAGGGGCAAGGCGCATCCCGGGACATTATCGTCGTCTTCAAGCGCCAATTATAGAAGCGAACAGAGAGCGGCAGTCTCGCTCGTCCTACATACGCGTGCTGCCCTCGGCCAAGGCCGGGGGCTTTTTTGCATTCTTAAAAAATGTAAAAATCCTTCGCAAAATACGTCAACTTCTTTCGGAACGAAGTTGCTATAGTAGAGGAAGAAAGCGCGAAGCGAAGGGAGCGGAGCGAGTGTTCACAAGCAGATTGGGCGTGCTGACGGACGAGGTGTCCGACCGTTACGAGGAAGCGCTGGACTGGGCGGCCGAGCAGGGGCTGTCGCACGTGGAGGTACGCGTTATCGACGGGCGCAATGCCGCTGGCCTGAGCGATGAGGAGGCATCTGAGGTTCGACGTCAGGCGGAAGCGAGGGGACTGTACATATCCGCGATCGCCTCGCCGGTGTTCAAGTGCGCCTTGGATCCCGGGAGGCCGGTCGCATCTGGAGACACGTTCGGTCAGGACGAAGAGAGCGTGGACGCCCACTTCGCGAAGCTGGCGCGGGTCATCGCGCTCGCGAAGCTGATGGGGACGAAGCGGATCCGGATTTTCTCCTTCTGGCGCGAGCGGGAGCCCGAGCGCTATGCGGAGGAGATCGTCGGACATTTGCGGCGGGCGGCGGATATCGCGCACAAGGCGGGAATAGAATTGCTGCTGGAAAACGAATCCTCGTGCAACGGCGGTTCGGCGCGAGAGGTCGCGGATCTTGTGCGAGCAGTCGATTCGCCTGCGCTGCGCGCGCTGTGGGATCCCGGCAACGAAGCGCATGCGGGCAAGGAAGCGTACCCGCTGGGGTACGAGACGATCAAACCTTACGCAGCCCACGTGCATCTCAAAGACGCCTGCTTCGGCCCCGACGGCAAGGCGCGGTGCGTGCCGCTCGGCTCCGGAGACGTGCCGGTCATCGCGCAGCTGAGAGCGCTTGCGGCGGACGGCTATGAAGGTCTTTTTACGATCGAGACGCATTATGTGCCAAGGGACGGCAGCCGGATGACCGGGACCCGGATGACGCTGGACGCGCTGCGCGCGCTAGCGAAGGAGGTATAGGCGGATGGCCCAATGGGGATTCGGCATTATCGGATGCGGCGACGTCGCGGAGAGGCACGCCGAGGCAATCGGCCAGATCGAGGACGCGAGGCTTGTCGCCGTCTCCAGCCGGACCGAGAGCCGGGCGAGAACGTTCGCGGAGCGGGAAGGCTGCGACTGGGTCACCGACTACCGGGACCTGCTAAGGCGCGAGGATATCGATATCGTCTGCGTGACCACATCAAGCGGCAGCCATGCGTCCGTCGGGCTCGACGTACTGAACGCGGGCAAGCATCTTATCGTAGAAAAGCCGATGGCCATGAACGCGCGGGATGCACGGCGAATGGCGGACACGGCCAGCGCGCGCGGGCTCATCCTCTCGTCGATCGCCCAGCGCAGATTCGAGGCTAACAATCAGCTCATCAAGCGGATGCTGGACGAAGGCGCGCTCGGCCGGCTGCTGCTTGCGGAGATGGCGCTGCCCTTTTACCGCAGCCAAGCTTACTACGACAGCGCCGAATGGCGCGGGACGATCGCCGAGGATGGCGGGGCGCTCATGAATCAGGGCATACACGGGCTGGACCTGCTGCTGTGGTTCGCGGGGGATGCGCGCACGGTATTCGGCAAAACGGCTACGCTTAAGCATCGCATGGAGGCGGAGGATCTAGGATTGGCGATCTTGCAGTTCGAGAATGGCGCCTACGGCACGGTCATGGCTTCGACCAGCGTGCAGCCCGGCTATCCGGCGACGATCACGCTCTATGGCGAGCGGGGAACGATCAAGCTCGAGGGCAGCTCGATCGTACGCTGGAGCGTGCCCGGATGGGAGCAGCCGAACTGGGCGCAGGATCAAGCGTATGGCGGGGTGACCGATCCGAAGAGCATCGTCGCCGAATTTCACCAGAGTCAATTCCTCGACGTGATCGCCGCCATCGAGACGGGCATCGAACCGCTTAGCTCTGGCGAGGACGGCTGGAGGGCGGTCAGGCTGGTCGAAGCGATCTACGAGAGCGCGAGCCGCCGGACGGAGATTGCGATCGGGGACCAACAAGAGGAGGAGCGTTCCGAATGACGAACTCGCAGCAGCTGCAGCAGCCGGTCAAGGAGACGAGGGCGGACGATTTGAAAGTGCGGGTATACCGGAACCGCGGCGAAATGGGCGCAGCGGCGGGGGCCGATGCCGCAGCGAAGATCAAGGAGCTGCTTCGCGATAAGGGAAGCATTCGCATGATTTTCGCGGCGGCCCCTTCGCAGAACGAGATGCTGGATGCGCTTGCGGCCGATCCGGAGATCGACTGGTCGCGGATCGTCGCTTTTCATATGGACGAATATCTGGGACTGCGCCCGGGCGCTCCCCAGGCCTTCGGACGTTACCTGCAGGGCAGGCTGTTCGACCGGGTAAAGCCGGGCGCGGTCCACCTGATCGACAGCTCGAACGGCGAGGCGGAGTGCGGCCGGTACGCGGCGCTGCTGGCCGAGGCGCCGATCGATATCGTCTGCCTCGGCATCGGCGAGAACGGGCATATCGCGTTTAACGATCCGCCGGTCGCCGACTTCGGCGATCCGCTGCTCGTCAAGCCGGTCGAGCTCGACGAGGCTTGCAGGCGGCAGCAGGTGAACGACGGCTGTTTTCCCGACTTTGATGCGGTGCCGACGCATGCGCTGACGTTGACGGTACCCGCGCTTCTCTCCGGCGCGCATCTGTTCTGCGTCGTGCCGGGGCCCACCAAAAGGGAGGCTGTCGGCCGGACGCTAGGCGAACCGATCGCGACGGCTTGTCCTTCCACGATTCTGAGGAGCCATCCGGACTGCACCCTGTACGCGGATCTCGATTCGTACGGAGCGATGGGCCAATGATTATCCAAGCGATCCACTATCGTACGGGAGAGCCTGTGGAGATCGAGGTCCAAGCGGGCAGGATCGCGCGGATCGCGCCCGCGGAGGCCGATCCGACCGAGAGGGACGCGCTGCCGTTCGCGGCGCCGGGACTGGTAGACCTGCAGATCAACGGCTTTGCCGGACATGACTTCAACCGGCCGCCGATGTCTCCGGAGCTGCCTGGCACGGTCGCGCGGGAGCTGCGGCGAGAGGGCGTGACCGCCTTCTATCCGACCGTCATCACGAACGGGCCGGAGACGATCGCCTCTCAGGTCGCGGCCATCGCCGAGGCTTGCGAGCGGGATACGGACGCGGCGTCGTGCATAGCGGGCATCCATCTGGAGGGGCCGTTCATCTCGCCCGAAGACGGCGCGCGGGGGGCCCATGCGCTCGAATACGTCAGGACGCCCGATTGGGAGCTGTTCTGCAAATGGCAGGAAGCGGCAGGCGGCCGCATCGCCATCGTCACGTTGTCGCCGGAATGGGAGGGAAGCAGCTCGTTTATCCGACGCTGCACGGATAACGGCATCACGGTCTCCATCGGCCATACGGCCGCGACGGCGGACCAGATCAAGGAGGCAGTGGCGGCCGGCGCGCGCATGTCGACGCATTTCGGCAACGGCGCCCACCTGATGCTGCCCCGCCATCCGAACTATCTGTGGGAACAACTGGCCCGGGACGAATTGTGGAGCTGCCTGATTGCCGACGGGTTCCACCTGCCGGACCAGGTGCTGCAGGTCGTGCTTAAGGTGAAAGGGCCGAAGGCGATGCTGGTCAGCGACGCTGTCTATCTGAGCGGCATGCCGCCGGGAGAATACGAGACGCACATCGGGGGACGCGTCGTTCTGACGCCGCAGGGCCGGCTCCATCTGGCGGAGCAGGAACGTCTGCTGGCCGGATCCGCGCAGATGCTGCTCTGGGGCATCGGCCAGCTGACGGACCGAGGCATCGCGAGCTTGGCGGATGCCTGGGACATGGCGTCGGTCAGGCCGGCGGGATTCATGCGTCTGCCTGCAGCGGCGGGATTGTCAGTAGGCGCTCCTGCGGATATCGTGCTGTTCCGGCGCGACGGCGGCAAGCTCCGCATCGAACAGACCTGCAAGGCCGGCGAGATCGTATATCGGGACGAGGACGAGACAATAGCGAACTGACGATAAGCCCTTCATTCGAGAACAGGGGGAACGCAAATGAAATTCGCGGCATTTAGCGGGGTGTTCATCGAGCACAGCATTCAGGAGGCGATGCAGCTGGCGAAGCGGCTGGGCCTGGACGGCATCGAAATCGCGGCGCGGGAGCCTCATATTTCCCCGTCGAGCAGCATGGCGAGAGTCAAGGAGGTCAAAGCGCTCTCCGATAGCCTGGCGCTGCCGATTCCGGTGCTGGCCAGCTATATCGGCGGCTTCTCAGATGCCGACGATAACCAGGCGGAGCGCTATTTCGACGAATTCAAGCGGCTGCTCGAGATCGCCGACGTGCTGGGCACGCGCATGATCCGCGTTTTCCCCGGCGGTCCCAACGCCTTCAAGGCGCAGGACTATCACTATGCCAAGGCCGCTTATTGGATGAATCTATTCGCCGAAGAGGCCAAGAAGCATCAAGTGAACGTGCTCATGGAGATTCACAACGACTCGCTCGTCGAGACGGTGGACAGCAGCCTGCGACTGCTCGACATGATCGGGAGCGACAACGTCGGGATGATTCACGACGCGGGCAATATGTATATTACCGATACGGACTACGGCCGGGAGTCCGTACTGCGGCTGGGACGCCGACTCATGCACGTTCACGTCAAGGATGAGCTTCGAATCGAACAAGTTGGCGCGCCGGGCACGTTCGAGAGTACGACCCGGCATGGCCGGGAACGGTTCCTGCAGAGCCGGCTGGGCGAGGGCGGCGCCGATCACAAACCGCTGTTCGACGCGCTGCGCGAGACGGACTATTCGGGTTGGGTAACGCTGGAGTGCCATGCGCCCTTCCCGGCATACGAGCGGCTGGAACACGACTTCGAGGCGGTTCGCAGGCTGATCGCGACGGCTTAA
Source organism: Cohnella sp. GCM10012308 (assembly GCF_042649185.1). Taxonomy (NCBI): domain Bacteria; kingdom Bacillati; phylum Bacillota; class Bacilli; order Caryophanales; family Paenibacillaceae; genus Cohnella; species Cohnella sp. GCM10012308. Next base: position 44,119 of record NZ_JBHRYU010000032.1, on the reverse strand, counting down.
CGACAGGCGGTGACCCATGAGCGAGGATTTGGAGATTCCGTATTTACATGGACGGGATCAGCTGAACGGGGATTTTCCTTTTAAAATATTCAGTTACGACAGTCCGCTTCTGAAGCAGAGCATGCACATGCACGATTACGTTCAGATTGCCTATGTCCGCCACGGCATGTGCAACCACCAGATGCTCGGCAAGTCGCTGACCGTCAGCCAGGGCGACCTGTTCATCATCTCGCCGGGTACCGGGCACAGCATTAGCGCGATCGAGGATCGCTCGTTCGAGCTGATCATGGCCGACTTCTCGCCCGAGCTGCTGGAGGGCCATCTGGGGCCCATGGAGGATGCGCTCAAGCGGTATCTGACGCCGGGGCTTGCCTCTGCGCCTTATTCCTGGCTGCATGTCGGCAAACACAGACAGCCCCTCGTTTTACAACTGCTCCAGGACATGCAAGACGAGTACGACCACAAGGAGGTCGGCTACGAGTTCGCCATCCGGCTGAGCCTGCTGAAGCTGCTGATGGTAGCCGACCGCGAATACCGGGCCGTCCGGCGCAAGCCGAGCCGGCAGACGGCCGCCGCCGAACGGGAACCCATCGAGGAGGCCCGGCGATACGTTCACGACAACTATAGCCAGGACATACCGCTCGAGCACGGCGCTTTGATCGCGAATATGGCGCCGGCGTATTTCAGCCATATGTTCAAGCAGGTGACCGGGCAGTCTTTCATCGATTACGTGAACGAGGTTCGCATCGAGCGGGCCAAGGAGCTGATCCGGCGCCAGTCGCTCACGGTTACGCAGATCGGCTTCCAGGTGGGCTACCACCATCTCAGTCACTTCATTCGTACCTTTAAGAAGCGCACCGGCATCACGCCTACGGAATACAAAAAAACGTTCGGCGATACCGCCGGGCCCATCGCGGAAAGAGGGATGCAAAAATGACGGGAACCCCTTTGAAGGTCGGCATCATCGGACAAGGCCGCAGCGGCCGCGACATCCATGGCAAACTGCTCGTCCAGCTGCCCGCGCAATATCGCATTGCGGCGATCGCGGATTCAATACCGGAGCGCCGGTCGCTCGCCGAAGAGGAATTCGGCTGCCGCGCTTACGGCACGTGGGAAGAGATGGTTGCCCATGAGCCGCTCGATCTGATCGTCAACGCGTCGCCCAGCCACCAGCACTTTCCGATCACGCTCGAGCTCCTGAACAAGGGCATTAACGTCCTTTGCGAAAAGCCGTTGGCCAAATCGCCAGAAGAAGTCGATCGGCTGATCGAAGCGTCCAAGCGTTCGGGCAAGCTGCTCGCCGTTTTCCAGCAGTCGAGGTACCATCCCGCCTTCCAGCAAATCCGGCAGGTGATCGACTCGGGCGTGCTCGGCCGCATCGTGCAGGTAAGCATCGGCATGAACGGCTTTGCGCGCCGCTGGGACTGGCAGACGCTGCAGAGCAACAATGGCGGCAACCTCATGAACACCGGCCCGCATCCGGTCGACCAGGCGCTGCAGCTGTTCGGCACCGACGCGCTGCCGCAGATCACGTGCATCATGGACCGTGCGAACACGTTCGGCGACGCGGAAGACTACGTCAAGCTGATCATGCGTGGACCGGGTCGCCCGACGATCGATATCGAGATCTCGTCCTGCTGCGCGTATCCGCAGGATTCCTTCAATATCCAGGGGACCAACGGCGGACTGCGGGGCAGCTCCGACCGTCTCGAGTGGACATACTTTAAGCCCGACGAAGCGCCTGCGCAGCAGCTCGTGAAGGAGCCGCTGTTCAATGCGGCGGGGCTGCCCGCGTATTGCAACGAGACGCTGACCTGGCACAGCGACGACTGGTCGATGTCGCTGCCGGAGGGGCAGAGCCTGTTCGGCTACATGACCGAGAAGCTGTACCTGATGCTGCACCGCTCGCTGACGGAGGGCGCGCCGCTGGAAATCACGCCGGAGCAGGTGCGCCAGCAGATGTGGGTCATGGAAGAGTGCAGGCGCCAGAATCCGCTGATCTATAGCGCCTAGTTAGAGCAAAGGCACCAGGCCAAAAAAACCGTCCTCGGGAGATGGAAGCGATGTGCGACCATCTGATCGGGGGCGGTTTTTTGCGCATTTTACGGAAAAGAATCCCGTTGGAGCTACATGGCTCCGTCCGCCCGTCACGTTGCCGCAAGGGCGTGCAGGATAGGCAAAGAAGCTCTGGATAGAGCTACATTGGTGCGGCAGGCGGGCGGAAGGCGCGAAGAAGCGCCGGATGGACCTACATTGGTGAGGTGGGCGGGCGGAAGGGGCGAAGAAACTCCGGATAGAGCTGGGAAGGGGAAAGGAGCCGGCTCCTGCCCGTTCAACGGTCGGGTCAAGAGCCGGCATATCTCAAAGCTCGACCCACGCCACCAAGCCGTCCGGCCGGTCGGGATCGACGCCCTTGCGCTCCGCGCGGGAGAGCGCGGCGATCTGCGGCAGAAACAGAAAGGGGATGCCCTGCGCAGCAGGATCCAGCGCGAAGCCGGAGAACGCGGCGTAGTCCGCGATCGCTTCGATCTCCGGGTCCGCATCGTCCGTATAGACGATGACGGTCGCCCCCCGGCGCTTCAGGTCGCGGAGCAGGTTAAGCCGGTGCTGCTTGCCGGCGTCGTCGCCGGAGGCGGCAGCGATGACGAGCGTGCCGGGTCCGACGACGACCATCGGCCCGTGGCGGACGTCGAGCAGGTGATAAGCCTGAGCCTGCACGGCAGCGATCTCGGTCAGGGCGATCGCGCCCTCGCCGGCCAAGCCTCTCAACTCGCCGTCGGCGAGCACGACCGCTTGGGTCCAGTCGAAATCCGCCGTCTTGCGAATGCCCGCTTCGACTCGCGACATGAACGCTTCGCCGTCCCGGATCGCCGTGTCGATCGATGCGACAAGCGCTTCGTCGCCGCCGAGAAAGGCTGCGATCAGCAGGTTAGCCGCATACAGGTTGATTACCGTGCGGGTCTGGCAGACGCTGGCGTCGAATGCCCACGGCAGCTCCAGCGCCAGATCCGCTTCGGCCGACAGCGGGGAGCCTGCGACGCAGGAGACGGCCAGCAGCGGGATCCGCGACTCGGCGCGCAGCAGCCGGACGGCCTCGACGATCTCGGTCGTGCTGCCCGACCGGGAGGGGGCAACCAGCAGGGTGCCCGTCAGCGCGGCGCGGTAACGATCGCCGTTCAACAGCAAGTCGCCGCCCGCGAACGCCTGCGCCGACAAGCCCGCGCGCAGCCGGGCGGAGAACGCGGCGGATTCGCATAGACAATAGCTGGAACCGCAGCCGACAAAGGATAACGAGGTGGGCGAGACGCTTTTCACGAAAGCTTGGATTCGATCCCGCTCGCCTAACATGTATTCATAGGTTTGGCGCAACGCCGCGTATTGCTGCTTGGTCTCCCGGTAAGTTAGACTCATGAGCCGGAAACCTCCATTTTTGAATGATACGATCATAATAATTTAATAAAATGATAAATACAATCATTTTATGATTGAAAAAATCATATTATATGACTATATTAAAAGCATAACGTCATGGCTCGCTCGCAAACGAACACCATTCCAGCAGGCCGGGAGGAACCAGTTATGCCTCTAAGTTCGACGACGGCGGTGCTGCGGCACGCGAGAAAACACGGATACGCCGTAGCGGCTTTTAACGTCCACACGCTCGAGATGATGCAGGCGGTCGTGGATGCGGCAGTCGAGAGCGATGCCCCGCTCATTTTGCAGACGACCGTAGGTACCGTTCAGCATCTGGGCGCCGATTACATCGCGGCCGCAGCCGGGGTGGCCGCGAGCCGCACGCGCCTGCCGATCGGCCTTCACCTTGACCACTGTACCGACTACAACGTCATCGTCAGGTGCATCCGGGCGGGCTACACCTCCGTCATGATCGATGCGTCCATGCATCCGTACGAGGAAAACGTGGAACGCACCGCCCGCGTGATCGCGGTGGCCGCGGCGGTCGGCGTCAACGTAGAGGCGGAGCTTGGAAAAGTAGGCGGCGTGGAAGACGACATCGTGGTCGACGAACGCGACGCGCTGCTGGCGGATCCGGAGGAATGCGTGTCGTTCGTCGCACGCACGGGGGTCGATACGCTGGCGCCTGCCATCGGCACCGCGCACGGTATTTATAAGGGGGACCCTGATATCGACTTCGACCGGATCGCCCGCATCGCCGGCCGCGTCGACGTTCCGTTGGTGCTGCACGGCGGCTCCGGCATTCCGGCCGATCAGGTGAGGCGGGCCGTCGCGCTCGGCATGGCCAAGATGAATATCGCGACCGAGCTGCGCATCGCGTTCTCGGACGCCATCAAGCGCGTCTTCGAGGAGCGGCCGGGGGAGAACGATCCCCGCAAGTACATGGTGCCGGCGAAGGAAGCGGTCAAGCGTCTGGCACTGGAGAAAATCGCGTTATGCGGCTGCGCCGGACGGGGCGGTGAGGCGGTGTGATCGCCACGGTCACCCTGAACGCCGCCGTCGATAAGACCTACTACGTATCGGGGTTTACCGCGGGCGCCGTGCAGCGGGTCAGGCGGCAGATCGCCGAGCCCGGGGGGAAAGGGAACAACGTCGCCAAGATCGTGCGGCTGCTCGGCGGCGAAGCGGTTGCGACCGGGTTCTCGGCAGGAGGCGCAGGAGCCTTCATCGAGCAGCGTCTGACGGCCAAAGGCATCCGGACCTCCTTCGTGCGCGTATCCGGCGAGTCCCGCACCTGTCTCAACATCGTCGACGAAACAAGCGGCGCGTCGACGGAGCTGCTGGAGGAAGGGCCGACGGTCGGGGAAGCGGAGCTCGCGGAGATCAAGGACGCCGTCGGCCGGCTCGGCGCGCAAGCGAGCGTCGTCGTGATGTCGGGCAGCTTGCCCGCCGGCGCACCGGCGGGCCTATACGCGGAGCTCGTCGACATCGCGAGATCCGCGGGCGCCCGCGTCTACCTGGACGCGAGCGGCGAAGCGCTGGCGCTCGGCATCCAAGCGAAGCCGGACTTGATTAAGCCGAACGAAGAGGAGCTAGCGCGGTTGGCCGGTTGCAGACGTATGGATGCGTCGCAATTGGCCCAGACGGTGGCGAATCTGCACGGTCAGGGCGTGCGTCAGGTGTGCGCGACGCTGGGGAGACAGGGCGCCGTCGCCTGCGTGGACGGCCGGTTGTATCGCGTCATCGCGCCGAGCGTCAGCGCGGTTAGCGCCGTCGGCTGCGGCGATGCTTTCGTGGCGGGCATGGCTTATGCCGACGAGATGGGTCTGCCGGCAGCGGATCGGCTTCGCATGGCTGCGGCAGCTGCCGGGGCGGCGGCCATGACGGACAGGGCGGGAGAGCTGGACCCCGTCGTCTACGAACGGCTGCTGGTCCGGGTGGCCGTGTTGTCGCTGTAGTGACATGAGGCCGGCACCAAGCCGGCACCTTCCTTGCAATCCGGACGGCTTCTCCTGCACAATGTAGAAAAATACGCGGATGACGGGCGGGGGAGACGGGATATGGAAGCGACGTCGAAGGGCGAAGCGCGCAGGGCGAAGATGCTGGAGCTGATCAAGGCGAACGGGAGATTGTCGATTCAGGAGATTACGGGCGCTCTGCAATGCTCGGAGGCGACCGCGAGGCGCGATCTCGATCTGCTGGAACGGTCGGGTCCGATCATCCGGACGATCGGCGGCGCCGTCTATGAGGGCACCCCGGCGCAGCCGGCAGCCGAGCTGCCTTTTGCGGATAAAAGACAGGCTCAGCTGCAAGAGAAGGAACGCGTCGCGGAGACGGCGGCGGGACTCGTGTCCGAAGGGGACGTCATCTGCCTGACCGGCGGAACGACGACGTTCCTCATCGCGCGCGCGCTCAAAGCCCGGCGCAACATCACGGTCGTGACCAACGCGGTCAATATCGCCTGCGAGCTGGCGGACGCGGAGGACGTTCAGGTCGTCGTGGTCGGCGGCGTCATGCGGGCCAAGAGCTACGAGCTGATCGGACCGCTCGCCGAGATCGTCGCGGACCGGATCAATATCACCAAGATGTTCCTCGGCGTCGACGGCGTATCGGAGACGCACGGGTGGACGATGCATGCCGAGATGGAAGTCCGGATCGCGCAAATCCTGATCCGGCGCTCGGGCGAGGTGTACCCGGTGTTCGACGACAGCAAGCTGGAGAAAACGGCGCTATTTACGATCATGCCGCTGGACGAAGCGACGGGCATCGTCACGAACCGTCGGCCGGACGGTTGGCTGGCGCGCGTCTGCGAGGAAAATGGCGTGGCCGTGCACGTACCCGGGCAACTGGCGTAATCCTGTCGGCCAAAGGAGCGGATCTATGATGTCGCCGGTTTTTTCGATCATCGGATGCCAGCACGGACACATCGCCTCTTTTATCGAAAACATGCTGGGCATGGGCTATCGCTGCGCGGGCATCTTCGAGGAGGCGGGCGAGGACCGGCGGCTGGCGAATGCACTGTCCGGCCGGCTGGGCGTACCGCTGCTGGGCGCGATCGGCGACGCCTTGGCGGAGGACGTGAGCGTCGTCGGCTGCGCGGCGGTCAACAGCCGCAAGATCGATATCGCCGAGCTGTGCGAGGCGCGGGGCAAGCACGTCATGCTCGACAAGCCGGCCGTGACGGGCAGGGCGGGGCTCGAGCGGCTGCGCGGCATCGTCGGACGCGGACGGATCGAGGTCGGGATGATGCTGACCCAGCGCTTCCATGCCGGCGTGCATACGCTCAAGGCGCTGATCGACGAAGGCGCGCTCGGGCGGCTCGTATCGCTCGACATGCGCAAGCCGCATCGGCTGAACGCGGGAGAGCGGCCGGACTGGTTTTTCGATTACGCGCGGTCGGGCGGCATTATACAAGATCTGCTGGTTCACGACGTGGATCTGCTGCGCTGGTTGACGGGCAGCGAGATCGCCGACGTGCAAGGGTATATGGCGAAAAGAATACTGCCGGAGCATGCGGGCTTCTACGATGCCGCGACGCTGATCGCGAGGCTAGCCGACGGTACGTTCGCCCAGCTGTACGCGGACTGGCATACGCCCGCGCGCAGCTGGACCTGGGGAGACGGGCGCATTTTCGCCGTCGGCACCAAGGGAACCGCCGAGCTGCGCTTGCAGGGCGATCCGTGGGGGGCGCGCGAGCCGATGCTGCTGGCGTCGAGCGATAGGGAAGCGCTTCATCTCGTGCCGCTTCGCCAGCCGCCGGTCGGTCTCTACGCGGACTTCGTGAACCGGCTGCGCGGCGGCGCGAGCGTATTGTCGGGGGAGGACGTGCTGCTCGCCTCCATGGCGGCGGTGGACGCGGACGAACGTGCGGAGCGGATCCTGCGCACTTAGCCGAAGCATGCATGCGGGGCACAAGCGAACGAAGCCGGCAGGCCGAGACTTCCGGGGCTGCGACGACTGCGACGCGACGGCGACGCGGCTGGGCTGGGCTGGGCTCGGCGGCTCGGGCCGCGCCTGCGGCAATCGATTGAGCCTTGCGATTTTCGAAGAGGGGAAGGGAAGCGACATGTCCGTACGCAGAGTCCTTTTAATCGGCGCCGGCGGCTTCGGCCGCGTCCACCTGAACGAGCTGGTTCGCCTCACGGATGCGGGCCTGCTTGAGCTGGCTGCCGTCAGCGACGTAAGGCTGACGGAGAGCGCGGCGGCCCTTATCGCGGAGCGGGGCATCCGGCATTACGGCGATTATCGCGACATGCTGGCGGAGACGGCGGCGGACATCGTCGTCGTCTCCACGCCGATCCCGCTGCATGCGCCGATGAGCATCGACGCATTGGAGGCAGGGTTCCACGTCCTCCTGGAGAAGCCGCCCGGCGCCCTGCTTCAGGATGTCGACCGTATCGCGGAGACCGTATCGCGGACGGGCAAGCTGTGCGCCGTCAACTTCTTCGCGCCTTCGCGCAAGGCGCAGTCGCTGATCGCGCATGCGATCGCCTCCGGGGAGATCGGCCGCGTCAGTCGTTTTAAGGCGATCGCCCTGCTGCAGCGGACGGCCGCATACTACGGCCGCACGCCTTGGGCCGGCAAGCTTACGGCTAACGGGAACGTCGTGCTGGACGGCGCGTTTCACAACCCGGCCGCCCATCTGCTCTATAGCATGCTGAAGCTGGCGGAAACGGCGGCGGCCGCAGTCGGACGCGAGTCGCAGCCGGTCAGCGTAGCGGCCGAGATGTACCATGCCAATCCGATCGAGAGCGACGACACGACCGCCATGCGCATCGAGATGAGCGACGGCACGACGCTGTGCTACTACGTGACCCTGTGCGCCAGGGAGCCCGAGACGCAGCGGATTCGGATCGAGGGCGCCGAAGGCGCAATCGAATGGGATTACGGCGATCAAGTCAAGATCTGGCGGTACGGTTTGGGAAAATCGTACGACTGCGCGGAGGGCGGCATCGTCGAGCGGAGGTACCGGAACCTGATCCAGACGCTCGACGGAGTGGAAGGCGGTCTCGACGTCTCGCTCGCTTCGGCGCGGCGCTTCACCCTTGTTGCGAACGGCGCATTTGAATCGGCAGGGGAGATCCGCGAGATTCCTTCCGCCTTCGTGCGCCTGTCGGGTGCGGCGGACCAGCCGGGCGCTTATATCGAGGGAATCGAGACCGCCCTGAAGGAGGCCTTCGCCGAGGGCAAGCTGTTATCCGAGGCGGGTTTGCCGTGGGCCGCGCGGCCGGAACCGTTCGACTTGCGCGAGTATCGCTTTTTTCCTCAACGCTTCCGCATGATCGAAGCGTAGTTCCGGCCGGACAGCAAGAGAAGGAGGAGAACCATGAAGTTCTATGTCAGCGTCGACATGGAAGGCATCGCCGGCATCGCGCTCAAGGAGCAGATCTACCGCGGCGAGATGTTCTACGAGGAGTCCCGCCGGCTGTTGACGGACGAGGTGAACGCCGTCGTCGAGGCGCTCGCGCAGGCGGGCGCGACCGAGGTCATCGTGAAGGACGCCCACGCGTCGGGCTTCAACCTGCTTATCGGCAGCCTCCATCCCGCAGCCACGCTGGCCGCCGGCGCGCTGCCGCTTGCGAACCGCTTCGCCGGTCTGGACGAAACCTTCGCCGGCGCGCTCTTGATCGGCTATCATGCCATGGCCGGCACCCGGGACGCAATTCTCGAGCATACGTTCAGCTACGCGGACATCCTCGAGCTGGCGCTGAACGGCGCGCCGATCGGGGAGATCGGGATCGACGCGCTTCTGTTCGGGCGCTGCGGCGTACCGGTCCTGTTCGTCTCGGGCGACGACAAGGCCTGCGCGGAGGCGCGCCGGCAGCTGGGCACGGCGTTCGCGTACGAGACCAAGCGGGCGACGGGCCGGCATTCGGGCCTTCTCAAGGCGCCTCCACGGGTGCTGGCGGAGATTGGCGAAGCCGTCAAGGAAGCGGTCGCCCGCAGAGGAGAGTGCCAGCCCTACGCGATGCCTGGGCCGTATGAGATGCGGATCACGTACACGAGCACGAGCCTGGCCGACGCGCGCGCGAGCGAAGCGGAAGGTATCCGCCGCGTAGGCGGCAGGGCGCTCGAGCTCCGGGACGACGATCTGGTGCGGCTGCTTGTCCGGACTTTCAGATAAGCGAAAACGGCTTGGCCTGTCTCGGCGACGAGGCAGGCCTATTTGCCGTTGCGGCGCTTTTGAGAGTCGAATTGAGTCGATATGCCGGGTTGCGGCCGATTGTATGGAAATGACCGAGTAGAAGACAATTTACGCCCGTAGTGCGATGGAAGGAGATGTGACAATTTTAAAGAAGAAGCGCTTCAGCAGGATGAGAGGGCCGAGAGACGCTTCAACGAATGCCGCGTCGGCAATGGAGAGGAGGAATTAAGGAATCGTTCGGCAAGGGAATGACGAGATCGGATTCGACGCTTTACGCAAGACCATTCGATGAAAAGGATGTGTCCGCATGCTGTCGATCGTCAAAAAGTCAGGCTTGTCGCTGCTTGTCGCCGCATTAATCTCCTCGCCTCTTACCTTCGCCCCCGCCGCCCGCGTGCACGCGGACGCCGCCGAGACGAACGTCGCGCTCGGCCATGCCGCCGTAACCGCGAACGGCCTCGTCAGGAACGCCGTCTCGCTCGCCAAGCTCGTCGACGGCGACCGGCAGGCGTCCGCGTATGCGCTCGTCGACGCGACCGCCGGCCCCAAGTGGGTCCAGTTAGATCTCGGCGAATCGTTCAACGTCACGCGCGTCAACGTTCTGAACGACTTCAATCCCGCAGAACCGCGCACCGGCAGGGACATCATTGTCCAGCTGTCCAACGATCCTGCATTTGCAAGCGGTGTCACGACCGTCTTCAACAACGATACAGATAATACCGCCGGCCAAGGCTCGGGCGCGGACGCCTCCTATCTGGAGCCGACGGACGGCAGCGGCAAGAGCGTGACGCTCTCCGCGCCGGTCAACGCGCGGTATGTCCGGTCCTGGGCGAACGGTCATGTCCGCTCCTCCAACAATTCGATCCAGACCGTCAATACGCCGGTCGAGGTAGAGGTGTACGCCGCCGTTCCCGCGACGAATACGTCGCTGCCGAGCGCCGTCGGCCTGGCGGCAGGCAGCCCGGGAGTCAACAGCGTCGTCCTGTCCTGGACCAGTCCGGGACCGTCGGCCGTCGCCGGCTATGACATCCGGTATTCGACCTCGCCGATTACGAGCGCCAACTGGGACAACGGGCTGGTCGTCAAGCGCGTGACGGGCGAACCGTCGCCGGCTACGGCAGGGGCCGCCCAGAGCATGACCGTGAAGGGCTTGCCGTCCGGCACGGCGCTGTACTTCGCGATGAAGACGGCCGGCGGCTCGGGGCAGGTATCCGCGCTCTCCTCTCCCGTCCAGGTCTCCACCTTGCCGGTCGCCAATATCGCGCTCGGCAAGCCGGTCACGACGAACGCGTCCGGCTCGACGGGCCAGCCGTTCTCGGCGTTGACGGACGGCGTGAAGACACGCGACGCTTACTTGCTGTATAGCGTCGCCGACGGTCCGAAGTGGGTGCAGCTCGACCTGGGCAAGACGTACGACGTCGCCCGGATCAATATTCGCAACGACTGGGGCGCATCCGCCGACGTCTACCGGTACGCCCGCGACGTCGTCGTCCAGCTGTCGAACGACGCGACCTTCGCGACGGGCGTCGTCACGGTATTTAACAACGACGGCGACAACAGCGCAGGTCTCGGCGCCGGCACGGACGCCGAGTACATGGAGCCGGCCGACGGCAGCGGCAAGGACATCTCGCTCGCCGACACGGTCGGCGCGAGATATGTCCGCTACTGGGTGAACGGCCATGTCCGCGTCAACGGCTCGGTCAATACCGTGGGCACGCCCGTCGAGCTCGAGGTGTACGCCGATCCGCAGGACAGCTCGCCGCCCGCCGCGGTGACGAACCTGTCCAGCACCTTCGTCTCCTGGCAGTCCGTCGATCTCGCCTGGACGGCGCCGGGCGGCGACGGCAATACGGGCACGGCGGTCGCCTACGACCTCCGCTACGCGACAAGCGCGATCACCTCGTCCAACTGGTCCGCCGCGACGCCGGTCTCAGGCCTTCCGGCGCCTAAGGCGGCCGGCTCGGCGGAATCGTACACGGTGGCCGGATTGACGCCGGGCACGACCTATTACTTCGCGCTGAAGGCGAAGGATCTCGTCAACGAATCGCCGATCTCGAACGTCGCGTCCGTCACGACGCCGGCGGCGGACACGGTCGCTCCGGCCGCCATCGCGAACCTGCAGGCGACCCAGGCGATGTTCAAGTCCGTCAAGCTGACCTGGACGGCGCCGGGCGACGACGGCTCGAACGGCAAGGCCGCCAGCTACGACGTCCGCTATTCGACCTCGCCGATCACTTTGTCCAACTGGGCGTCCGCAACGCAGGCCGAAGGCGAGCTGCCGCAGCCGACCGCGGGCACGGCCATGCGCTTCAAGGTGACGGAACTGACGGCAGGCGCGACCTATTACTTCGCGGTCCGGACGACGGACGGCGTAGGCAACGTATCGGGGCTGTCCAACGCCGCCTCCGCCACGATCGCCACGCCGACGGCCGATGCGGTTACGGTATCCTCGCTCTCCGCTCTGCAGACGGCGATCGACGGCGCGCCTGCCGGCGGCCGGGTCATCACCCTGGCTGCGGGCACCTACAACCAGACGACGCCGATCAATATTACGGGCAAAAACAATATCACGATCAAGGGCGCCGGCAGCAATTATACGACGACGGTCGTGAAGGGGCTGGGCATCAACAACAGCACGCTCGACATCAACTTCAAGGTCAACGACTCCGATTACGTCACGTTCAAAAACATGACGATCCAGGATTCCTATTATCACGCCATCCAGGTCAATCAGGGCTCGAAGTACTTCCATGCCGACGGCCTTAAGACCTGGGACAACGGGGAAGGCGGCTTCAAGACGACCTTCGACCTGAACGGAGGCAGCGGCTACACCGATTACGGCATCATCGAGAATTCGCTGATCGGCTACACCGTGAGCGGCATGCGCAGCGTCGTGGAAGGCGTCGACCTGATCGCCTCCAGGGGCTGGATCGTCCGCGGCAACCGCGTCGAGAACGCCAAGACGTCGAACAACGGCGGCGGCTACGGCATTTTCGCCAAAGGGAATTCCATCGACACGATCTTCGAGAACAACGTGATCGTAGGCAGCTTTGTCGCCATGTCGTTCGGCGGCGGCGGCACGGGGGCAACCTTCTTCCGCAATCAGGACCAGACCTACGAGCATCGCGGCGGCATCATCCGCAACAATGTCGTCTTCGGCGCTACGGATACGGGCGTCTACCTGAACAAGGCCAACGGCTACAAGGTGTATAACAACACGATTCTGAACACCGGCTCCGGCGTCGGCGCCATCGAGCCCAGGTTCGCCGGCACGAGCGGCGAGGTGCGCAACAACCTCATGACCGGAACGGTCAAGAACCGCGACAGCGGCACCTCCGTCGCGAGCAACAACATCACGGGCGCTACGGCCGCCTGGCTGGTCGATCCGGCCGGCGGCGACTATCGCCTGCATCCGTTCAACGGGATGGCGGCCAGAGACGTCGGCATCACGCTGCCCGACGTGCCGACCGATATGTACGGCGAAGCCCGTCCGTACGGCAGCGCGTACGACGTCGGCGCCGACGAGTTCGCGCCGAGCGAGACGACGCCGCCGGCGACGACGACGAACCTGGCCGCGAGCGGTCCGACCTCGCGCACGTTCACGCTCGCGTGGACGGCGCCGGGCGACGACGGCACGACCGGTACGGCGTACGCCTACGACATTCGCTATTCGAACAGCGCGATCACGGACGCCAACTGGGACAGCGCCCAAAAGATTTACAACCTGCCGCAGCCGGCGGCGGGCGGGACGACACAGACGCTCAAGGTCGAAGGACCGACGGCGGGCGCCACCGTCTACGCCGCGATGAAAACGATCGACGACCAGGGCAACGTCTCGGCGCTGTCCAACGTGGCTTCCGTTACGATGCTGGGGAGCTCGACCACCGAGTTCACGCCGTCCGACGACGTGAATTTCGCCGGTGCCGCAGCATACGGCAACGCCGTTACCACGATCATTCAGAATAACGGCAACAGCGTCTACAACGGTTATGTCAAAGCCGACTACTCCGGCTTCGCGGGCACGGCGGCGGAGCGCGCGACGCTTAAGATGTTCCTGCAAAACAAGCCGAGCAAGACGTGGGGCGTCACGGTCACGGGGCTCCAGGACGACGCATGGACCGAGAGCGCCGTGACCAATACCACCCGTCCGAACGAGACCGGCGCGGTCGACCTGGGAAAGATCATGGTCAGCGAGCCCGGTTGGTACGAGTTCGACGTCACGGCGTTCGTGAACGCCCAGATGTCGGATCATACCGTATCCTTCAAGCTGCACGATCCGCTCGTCCAGGCGAGCTCGGCAACCTTCAACAGCACCGAGAACGCGTACAACCGGCCCTATCTCGTCTTGAGCGCTACGGATACGTTCGCGCCGGCGCAGATCGAAGACCTTGCGGTCACCGCGAAAACGATGACCAGCGCTACGTTGAAATGGACGGCGCCGGGCGACGACGGCAACGAGCGTACGGCGACGCAATACGACGTCCGCTACAGCACGTCTCCGATCACCGCGTCCAACTGGAGCGGCGCCACCCAAGCGATCGGCGAACCGACGCCTCAGGCGGCAGGCACCGCCCAGAGCTTCACGGTGTTCGGGCTGACGACGGGCGCTACGTATTACTTCGCCATAAAGACCCGTGACAACGCGAATAACGAGTCCGCCCTGTCGAACACGGCGCAGACCCTGCTGGAGTCGACCGTCAACGTCGCGCTCGGCAAGCCCGTGACGACAAACGGCGCGGTCTCCGTCTCGGCGGTGACGGACGGCACGCGAACCTCCGGCGCCTACGCGCTGATCAGCGTCGCCGACGGTCCCAAGTGGGTGCAGGTAGACCTCGGCCAGGCGTATGCGATCAGCCGGATCAACGTGCTGAACGACTGGGGCGGGACCTCGGGCGTCGCCAGGACGGGGCGCGACCACGTCGTTCAGTTGTCCAATGACCCGACGTTCCAGACGGGCGTCACGACCGTCTTCAACAACGACGCGGACAACAGCGCGGGACTCGGCACGGGCGGCGATGCGGCATACCAGGAGCCGACCGACGGCTCGGGCAAAAACATCGCGCTGACGACGCCGGTTAACGCCAGGTACGTAAGATCCTGGGCCAACGGGCACGTGAGAGTCACGGGGGAGACGAATCTGGTCAATACCCCGGTCGAGCTCGAGGCGTATGCGAATCCCGGAGATTCGACGGCGCCGGGCACGATCTCGAACCTGTCCGCGTCCGGTACGACCTGGAAGTCGACCAATCTGTCTTGGACCGCGCCGGGCGATGACGGCACGACCGGTACGGCGGCTGCCTACGACATACGGTATTATACGTCCGCCATCACGGAGAACAACTGGAACGATGCCGTGCAGCTGACGAACGAGCCGGCTCCGGCGCTTGCGGGCACGACGCAGACGCTGGCGGTGACCGGCCTGCCCGCGGGTACGGCGCTGTACTTCGCGATGCGGACGTTCGACGAGGTATCCAATGCCTCGGCCCTATCCAACGTCGTGCCCGTCACGACGGCGGCGAACGACCCGACGCCGCCTGCGGCGATCGCCGACCTCGCGGCGGCGAACCCGGGCGCGCGCAGCGTGCAGCTGACCTGGACGGCGCCGGGCAACGACGGCAACGCAGGCATGGCGGAGGGCTATGACGTCCGGTACTCGACTTCGCCCATTACAACGGAAGCCCAATGGGCTGCGGCGACCCAGGCCGAGGATGAGCTGGCGCAGAAGGCGGCGGGCGCGGCGATGAAGTACCAGGTCAATCAGCTCCAGACGGGCGTGACCTATTACTTCGCGGTCAGGACGTACGACGATGGCGGCAACTACGGCGGGCTGTCCAACCCCGTCAGCGCGGCGACCGCCGCCCAGACGCCGGGCAGCGTGACCGTAACCTCGCTCGCACAGCTGCAGACGGCGATCGACCAGGCGCCCGCGCAGGGACGGATCATCACGCTGGCCGCAGGAACGTACAGCCAGTCGGCGACGATCAACATCAACGGCAAAAACAATATTACGATCCAGGGCGCGACGGCGAACTATGACGACACGGTCGTCGCCGGTCCGGGCATCAACAGCTCGAGCCTGGACATCAACTTCAAGGTCAACGATTCGGACTATATCACGTTCAAAAACCTGACGATCCGCGATTCCTACTATCATGCGATCCAGGTGAATTCCGGGTCGGATTATTTCCGCGCCGATCATCTGAAGACATGGGACAACGGAGAGGGCGGCTTCAAGTCGACCTCGGGGGGCAGCCCGGAGCTGCCTTATGCCGACTACGGCACGATCGAGAATTCCTTGATCGGCTACACGACCGGCGGTACGCGCGACGTCGTGGAAGGGGTCGACCTGATCGCGGCCAGGGGCTGGGTCATTCGGGGCAACACCTTCCAGAACGCGAAGAAGGCCGGCGGCGTCGCATACGCCTTCTTCGCCAAGGGCAACTCGATCGATACGCTCGTCGAGAACAACGTGTTCAAGAACAGCTTCATCGCCATGTCGTTCGGCGGCGGCGGAACGGCCCCGCAGTACTTCCGGAACGGGGATACGTCGCTTGAACACCGCGGCGGCATCATGCGCAACAATGTCGTGTACGTTACGGACGACGCCGGCGTCTATATGAACAAAGCGTCCGGCTTCAAGGTGTACAACAACACGATCCTGGGCGTTCCGTCGGGCGTAGGGTCCGTGGAATCCAGGTACGCGGCGAGCAGCGGAGAAGTCCGCAACAACCTGATGGATAAAGCGGTGAAGCCGCGCGACGGCGGTACCGCGACGAGCAGCAACAACATTACGAACGGCACCGCGAGCATGCTGGTCAACGCGGCCGCCGGCGATTACCACCTGAATCCGGCCACCGCCCAAGCGGCGATCGACGCCGGCATCGCGCTGACCGCCGACGTACCGTTCGACATGGACGGCCAGCCGCGTCCTTCCGGCTCGGCCTACGACATCGGCGCCGACGAGCTCAGCGTGACGCCGGCCGCCCCTACCGGACTCACGGCCAGTCTGGTCGGCGGCAACGTCCAACTGGCCTGGAACCTCGTGTCCGGGGCGACCGGCTACACGGTGAAGCGCGCGACGGTCGCCGGGGGCCCGTATACGAGCTTGGCCACGGGCGTGACGACCAACGCCTATACCGATAAAGCGGCGGCTCCCGGCGCGACCTACTACTATACCGTCTCCGCCGCGAACGCGGCAGGTTCGGGGCCGAATGCCGCCGAGGCGTCGGTCACGGTGCCATTGGCTGCGCCGACCGGTCTCGCCGCGACGGGCGGCAGCGGCACGGTCAACCTGGGTTGGACGGCTTCCTCCGGCGCGAGCGGCTACAACGTGAAGCGCGGCACCGTCAGCGGCGGCCCGTACAGCGTCGTCGCGACGAGCGTGACCGGCGTCGTCTATGCCGATACGACCGTATCCAACGGCACGACGTACTACTATGTCGTGAGCGCGGTCAGCCTCGGCGGCGAGAGCGCCGATTCCGCGCAGGCGTCGGCTACGCCTTCCAGCGGCGCTGCGCTCAGCCGCACGGGCTGGACCGCGACGTCGTCGACCAACGCTGCTACGGCCAACGCGCTCGACGGCAACGCAACGACCCGCTGGACGTCCAGCGGCGCGCAGAGCGTAGGCCGGTATTATCAGGTCAATATGGGCGCGGCCAAAACCTTCAACAAGATCACGCTGGACTCCACGGGCGGCAGCGACTATCCCCGCGCCTACGAGGTGTACGTTTCCTCGGACGGCACGAATTGGGGCACCGCAGTCGCAAGCGGCACGGGCAGCGGCAATGTGCAGACCGTGACGTTCTCCGTGCAGACGGCCCAGTATATCAAGGTCGTGCTGACGGCCGCGGCATCCCCGTGGTGGAGCATCTACGAGTTCAACGTGTATGAGCCTTAAGCGTCCGCATTCAGCTTGATTCGCTTCCGACCGGCCGCCGGCGGCAGCCCGATTCCGGGCCGCTCCGGCGGTTTTTTCGCGTCGCCGCGCCGGCCGCGGCACGAGGACAAAAGCTTCTCAGTAAAAGCCAGCAATGACTCGTTTATAAAGAACGGCGTCCTCTCTAACATGGTAGATAGCCGCATAACACAAGACGGGTCGATGGCGATGGCCGGGAAGGGATGGACGATGATACCGATCAAGACGAATATCGTAGCGCTGGACCGCGACTGGAAAATACAAGGCTTCGACGGCAGGGAGGCGATCCCGGACGCCGTGCACCGGGCGGACTACGACGATGCGGAGTGGCTCGCGGCGGCGGTGCCGGGAGACGTGCACGCCACGCTGCTGGCGCATGGGCGCATCGAGGATCCCTACTACTCGACCAACGATCAGGCTTGCCTGTGGATCGAGCGCAAAACCTGGGTGTACCGCACCGCGTTCGACCGTCCGGAAGCGGAGGAGACGGCGGGCCTGCTGCTGGAGCTGGACGGCCTAGATACGCTCGCGGAGGTATTCCTCAACGGGGAATCGGTCGCCGTGTCCGACAATATGTTCGTGCCGGTTGCGGCCGAGCTCTCCGGGAAGCTGAAGGAGCGGGACAACGTGCTTGTCGTCCGCTTCGATCCGGTCGTCGAATACGCGGCCCGGCAGGACGTCTCCCGCTTCTGGTCCAAGGTCAACTACGAGCGAATCTGGCTGCGCAAGTGCGCGTGCAATTTCTCGTGGGACTGGAGCCCGCGCATCGTGACGGCCGGCATTTGGAAGGAAGCCCGGCTGAAGGTCGTGCATGCGGCGCGGCTTGCGCACCTTCACTTCAAGACGCTGTCGATCGGCCCGGATCGCGCGGAGGTCGAGGTCGAGGCCGAAGTCCGGCACCGGAGCGCGGACATGCGGCTAACGGCGGAGACGATCCTGCGCGGTGGAGAATTCGAGGCGAGGTACGAGACGGACGTTACGGACGGCAGGATCGGCTTGCGGTTCGAGGTGGAGCGGCCCGCGCTCTGGTGGACGTTCGATCACGGAGAGCCCTTCCTCTATGAGCTGACCGTAAACCTGAAGGCGGACGGCGAGCTCGTCGACACGATCTCCGAGCAGGTCGGCATCCGCACCGTGGAGGTGCAGCTTCGTTCGGAGAGCGGCAGTCCCCGGTTTCTGTTCGTCCTGAACGGCCGGCCGGTCTACGCTAAAGGCGCGAACTGGATTCCCGCCCACAACTTCATCGGCGCCATCCCGGACGAGCGCTACGAGGATCTCGTCGCGCTCTCCCGCGAGGCCAACATGAACATGCTGCGGGTCTGGGGCGGAGGCGTCTACGAGAAGGCGGCGTTCTACCGCGCCTGCTCCCGTCAGGGGATCCTGGTATGGCAGGACTTCATGTTCGCCTGCAGCGAGGTGCCCGATTACGACGAGGCTTACATGGCCAGCGTGCGCGCGGAGATCGTGGCGAACGTGAAGGCGCTGCGCAGCTATCCGTGCATCGCGATCTGGGCGGGCAACAACGAGAGCCAGGCGATCCACAGCGAAAAGATGCGCTATCGCAGCGATACCCGCTTCTACGGCGCGAAAATTTTCCACGAAATGATGCCCGAGCTGCTGGAGAAGCTCGATCCGACGCGGCTGTATTGGCCCAGCTCGCCTTGGGGCGGCAACGATCCGAACAGCTTCGACGAAGGGGACACGCACAACTGGGCCGTATGGGCGGGGGACGTCTATCCGCGGCATTACGGCGAAGGCTTCAAGATGGACGTATCGCCGTACGGCATCTCGTATCGAAGATATGCGGACGACACCTCCAAGTTCAGCAGCGAGTTCGGCATTCACGGGAGCACGGTGAAGGAGACGCTGCGGCGCAGCGTCCCGGAGGGCGAGCTCTACTACGGCAGCTTCGAGGTCGATTACCGCAACAAGGATTACGAGCCGGAAAAAGCGTCCATCACGATGGCGGGCTACTCCGGGCTGCCGCGCGATCTGGACGAGTACGTCGATTTCTCGATGCTGTGCCAGGCGGAGGGGCTCAAATTCGGCGTCGAGCATTTCCGCAGGCGGAAGCCCGAGAACGGCGGCTCCCTTATCTGGCAGCTCAACGACTGCTGGCCGGGCATCAGCTGGAGCCTGATCGACTATTACTTATTCCCCAAGGCTTCCTATTACTACGCCCGCCGCTTCTATCATCCGTTGCTGCTGTCGTTCAAGGAGGACGAGGGCCGGATCTCCGTCTGGATGACCAACGACAGCGCCGAAGCATTCGACGATACGATTACGGTCGGCGTGCGCAGCTGCTTCGGCCATCCGATCTACGAGGAGACGTTCGAGGTGAGCGTGGCGGCGAATGCCTCCATGCAGATCGTCGAATATGCGCCAGCGGAGATCGAGTGGCGTCTCGGCGTCATCGACAGGCGGTCCCGGTTCATGTTCGCGCGCAGCGCCAGGGAAGACGTCTACGATAATCATTTCTTTTTCGCCGAGCACAAGGATCTTCGGTTCAGCCCCTGCCGGCTGCAGGTGACCAGGGAAGAAGGACCTGAAGGCGTCGTCATCGCGATCGAGACCGATACATTCGCTCGGTTCGTCAAGCTGGAGTGCCCGATCGATCACACGATGTTCTCGGACAACTATTTTAACCTGCTGCCTGGCGAGCGCAGGACGGTGCTGGCGACGAACCGCAAAGGCACTCGCGTTCTCGCATCGGACATCGCCGTCTCGGCGCTCAACGCCAAAAAAACGCAGCGACAGGAGGTCAGGGCATGAGCAGCAGCAGCTATCTGATTCACGATATGGTCCGCGTCTGTCCGCAGACCGGGGAGGCGCTCGAGGAGCAGGCACGCACCCGATCGCTCGCCGAGCTGGCCGAAGTTTCGTCCGATTTGACTTCGCCGCGCAACGCCTACTTGTCTTTTCAGTTGATCGTCAGGCTCGACGCGGCGGGACCTTCCGCGATCCGGTTCGAGGCCGAGGCGCTGCGGAGCGAGCAGGGCGAGATCGGCGCGGACGAATTCGTTTTTTATGCGCAGTGGTACCATCGCGTGCAAGCGCGGTATTACCCCGACGCCCTGGTGCCGCTGGAAGCCGAAGGAGACGGGCCTCGGACGTTGGCCGCGGTCGCGTCGGCGAACGGCGTGGAGGACCAGGCGTACTTGGCCCTCTGGGTCGACCTGTTCGTTCCTGCCGGCGTCGGGGCGGGGGACTACCGCGGCGCGGTCCGCGTGACGACGGGGAGCGGGACCGATGCGCATGCGATCAGGCTCCGCGTGCTGCATACGGCCGTGCCGGACGAATCGCTGGTGATCGCCGACCTGAACAGCTACGCGGACAATTTGTCGCGCCGGATGGACAGCCTTCGGAGCAACCCGGACCGCTACGAGGACGGCACGTACTTCAAGACGGAGCAGGCGTTTTTCCGAATGGCCCACGAGCACCGCTGCCTGCTGCATTATTTGCCTTACGAGCACTCGGGGCGCATTCCCGCCGCCTTTATCCCTGAGCTCGAAGGCAAAGGGAAAGAGATGCGCGTCAAGGACTGGTCGGCGTTCGACGAACACTTCGGCCCCTATCTCGACGGCTCGGCCTTCGCGGATACGAAGCGGGGCGAGATTCCGATTCCGTACATGTATCTGCCGTTCAACTTTCACTGGCCGGCCGATTACGCCAAGTTCGGGACCAAGGGCTACCGCACGGAATTCGCCGGCATCATGGAGGAATTCCACCGCCACTTCACGGAGCGCGGGTGGCTGCGGACGAAGTTCGAGCTTTTCCTGAACCACAAGAAGCGGTATAAGCTGTTCCCGTACGACGGCGACGAGACGCGCTTCGTCTGGGACGAGAAGGTCAACGACATTTATTACGACCTGGCGAAGGACGTGCTGGAGAAAGAAAGCGGCGCGCAGTTCGTATTTCGTACCGATGCCAGCTGGAGCTACGGGCTGCACTTCGAGAAATACGCGGATCTCATCAAGCTGTGGGTCGTCAATCATCAGATGTTCTCCTGGTTCCCGGAGAGCCTGGGCGCGCTGCGCGATGCCGGCTGCGAGGTGTGGACTTACGGCGGGGCCGAGCGGATCTCGCATCCCCTGCTCGCCACCGTGATCTCTCCGCTGGCCGCCGTGGCGCGGGGCGTGGACGGGTTCGTGTACTGGGAAAACACGAAGTGGGGAGACGGGTGGCGCGAGACGCCCGATTCGGAAGGAAGCACGACGATGTTCTACCCCGGTGACCGGCTGTTCGGGCTCCAGGGACCGATCCCGTCGATCCGGCTCAAGGCGCTCCGCAACGCGATGCAGGTCGCGGACTGCATGGAGCAGTGGATCCGCGCGCAGCCGGAGGCCGGCAGAGAGCGGATGGGCGGGGCGATCGCCGAGGCGTTCGGACTTGCGCCGGGAGCCTGGTGGCCCGGCAAGCCGGACTTTCTTGACAAGCCGCCGTACGAGTGGGAAAACGCGATGTTCAGCGAAGCGCCCAAAGCCTCGCTGCACGAGGGCAGACCGTCGGAAACGTTTAACGACCTGAAACAAAGTCTGTGGGGAATCCTGGGATAAGGAGGCGAAAGCCGCAATGAAGCCGAAAACGTATAGCCTGATGGAAATCGCAAGGCTGGGCGCGCTGTTCCTTCCCGGCGACTGCCTCGAAGAGGTCATGCCGCCCGACCGGCGGGAATACCCGCTGCGGGTCGCCGGCACGGAGAGCGAGTTCGCGCTCGGCGACGAGATCGACTTCGTGGAAGACCGCTTCAACGCCCTGAAGCGGGTGCTCCTGCTGACCGAGCGGATCGATCCGCTCCGCAGGCCGTATGCGGCGCTGTGGATCAGGAGGCCCGAAAACCCGTCGCACGGCGAAGTCATGGTCGCGGGCGGCGCGCTGCCGTCCGAGGGGACGCATATCATGGTTTTGTGGCCGGAGATTTTGCGCGCGTTCTCCGGACGTCCTACGCGCCGGGACCGGGAGGCTGGACAGACGGTCTATTTTCCGGTCCGGAATTCCGACGAAGAGATCGTCGGGGTGCTGGAGCTGACCGAGAACGTTCCGCCTATGTTTGTTTAAAAAGTAACGCTGCCGTAGCTGCTATACTGTCGGAAGCATCGATTCTCAACGAACCCGCGGTTCATCTCGCGGATTTCGGAGGAATCGGTGCTTTTCTCTTTTTTTGGGAAGGGATGGATGCCCTATAGAGAGAATTATTGAGCCAGAGAGACGAATCGGCGTCTCGGCTCGGCATAGAGCTAATAATGGCCTGCATTCGCCTAAATTGACCCATAGCGGCGCGGGGAGCCCCTGCTCAAAATGAAGATCACAGCCGCATACCGTTATCGACACGCCATTTTATCAGCGAAAATCGAGGAGGCGAAGCGATGGTCCGGATCTTGATCGTCGACGACGAAAGGGAAATTCGCAACGGTCTTGTCAAACAGATCCCCTGGTCGGCGTGGGGCGTCGACGAGGTGCTGGACGCCGACGACGGCGATACGGCGCTGGGGCTGGCGATCGCGCATCGGCCGGACCTGATCGTCACGGATATTCGAATGCCCCGCATGACCGGCTTGAAGCTGATCGAGGCGCTCGCTCGGGAGAGGTACGGCGGCAGCACGATCGTGGTCAGCGGCTTCGACGATTTTCATTATGCCAAGGAAGCATTCAAGCTCGGCGTATCGGACTACCTGCTCAAGCCCCTCGACAAGGACGACTTGTTCAAGGCGGTTACGGTGGCGCTCCAGCGACAGCGCGAGAAAAACGAAAGCGAGCTGAGCCGCAGCCTCATCCGGCAGGGGTACGAGTCTGCCGTCCCCAAGATCAGGGAAGAGCTTCTGCGCCGATTGATCGGGCGGCCTTACCGCGAGGATCCCGCGGCCCGGATCGAGCACAAGCTGGGGCAGCTGGACCTTGCGTGGCTGATCGAGGGGCAGCTCCGGGTCGCTGTATTTGGAATAGACAATTTGAAGGCGCTCACAACCAAGGATTCCGCGTTCGACAAGGAGACGCTGTTCTCGGAGCTCGAGGATGCTCTCTCGCAGACGATCGCCGCAGGGCATCCCTGCCGCCACGCGCTGTTCAGGTCCGAACAGGACGACTGGATCGCGATTCTAGGGCAAGCGGACGCGGATATGAGCGGGTCGCGCGTTGACCTGCTCGAGGAGGCCCGCGAGCGGATCGGGCACATGCCGGAGATACGGCTGGACATGGGCGAGGCCGTCGGAGAAGGCGGCCTCCGGCAATTGTCCGACTTGTACCGCAGCGCGCAGGAGTCGCTTGTCAGCCGGAGGCTCCGGGGCGGCGAAGCGGCGGAGGAAGCCGCCGGGAGCGATCCCGGCGCCCGGCCGGAGTACCAGTTGGCTGACGCAAGGGAACTGGTAGAAATCATGAAGTTCGGCACGGACAGAGAGATTCGGGAGGCGATGTCCGGATTTCCGAAGCTGGCCAAGGCCTGGGAGGTCAAGCATCCGAACGACCTCCAGCAGCGCACGTTCGAATGGCTGCTCGACGTATTCCGGACCGCGCAAAAAACGGCGGGCTGGAAGGAAACGTCCTGGGAAAAGCATCCGATCGCGCTCTGGGAACATCTCGAACGCTTCGACACGCTGGAGTCGCTCAGGGAGCAGGCGACGGAGCAGCTGCTGAAGGCGGCGGAGAGCATCAAGGCGCAGTCCGGATCGCGCAGCCAGATCGTAGACGAGGCCCAGCGCATCATTCATGCGCGCTACCAGGAAAACCTGACGCTGCAAATGGTCGCCGAGCATGTGCATGTGACGCCGGTATGGCTTAGCAAGCTGTTCAAAAAAGAAACCGACATGAACTTCCTGGAGTACCTGACCGACGTGCGTCTGAAAAACGCGGCGGATCGGCTGGGCGATCTCAGGTACAAGGTTTATCAGATCAGCTACATGGTCGGTTACCAGGATCCGGTCCACTTCGCCAAGCTGTTCAAGCGGGCGTACGGCTGCACGCCGCAGGAGTACCGCAACAGCCGGAGCTGCCGGCATGAGTAGGCCGGTCCGAGCGCAACTGGGGCGCTTCTCGATCCGCCGTCAAGTGATCGTTCTGTTTTTTCTGATCGTCGTGCTTCCGTTCCTGTTCATCGGCTATTTCGCCTATTCCAAATCCGTTAAGGCCATTCAGGACGTGAGCTCGATCGTGTCCATGGAGATGATGGACAAGAACGCGAAGGTGCTGGACAACTATCTGGACCTGGTTGACAGCGCCCAGAACGAGATCATGTATTCCAAGGAGATGCAGCAGCTGCTGAGCATACGGCCCTCCGGCGAACTCGAAGAGCTCGAGATCGCCTCCAGGCTCGTTCAGTACACCGGTATGCTGAACAGCAACACGCATGCGTATACGATCCGGATTTTCCCGATCGAGCCTTCCCGCTACCCGACCTTTACGCATACGATCTACCAGGACGCCGACGTGGAGAACCAGGCCTGGTTCCGTCTGGCCAAGGAAATGAAATCCCCTTATTGGCAGCTTTTTCTGCCGCAAGACAATCCGGCCCTGTACAAGGAGCCGATACTGTCCAAAATCAAACAATTGTACGGCTTGAACCAATCCGAGCCGCTGGGCTTCGTCGCCGCCGACATCAAGGCGAGCACGCTGAGCGAATACCTGGCGCCGGTCAAAATGGTGGATCGGCAGCAGGTCATGCTGCTGAACGAGAACAATACGATCGTTTATCACCAGGATGCGGAGCGGATCGGCACCCGATTCGACTCGCCCGGGCTGGACGCCTTCCTGACCCGGTCCGCGGAGGCGGCAAGTCCGCTCTCTATCGAGGGCGTGCAGTATATGGCGACATATGCCTCGCTGACCCATAACGATTGGAAGGTGCTCAGCCTTATTCCCGTATCGGTGCTGACGAGACCGGTATCGGGCATCGAGCAGATCAGCCTTTTCTTCCTGCTGTTCTATCTCGCGATCTCCGTCTTTACGGTCGCCTTCTTCACGCTTAGGTTCACCAATCCGATCCAGAAGCTTGTCAAGGCCATGCGCAAGGTGGAGCGCGGGGAGACGGTGCACAACTGGCCGCAGCTAAGGCGATCGGACGAGATCGGCTGGCTGTATATGGGCTTCGACAATATGGTGCGCAAAATCGACGAACTGGTCCGGAGCGCGGAGAAAGAGGCGAAGGACAAAAAAGAACTGGAGTTCCAGGTGCTTACGCATCAGATCAACCCGCATTTTCTGTACAACACCCTCGAGGCGATACGCTGGAAGGCGGAGAGCAGGCAAGCGTCCGATATCAGCGAGATGGTCCGGTCGCTCGGCAACCTGCTGCGGCTCAGCCTGAACGACGGCCGTGAGCTGACGACGGTCGAACGCGAGATCGAACACGTCAAGGCCTATGTCGCCATCCAGTCCGCGCGTCAGGATACGTCGATCCGGGTCGTCTATATGATCGACGAGGAGATCCTGCCGCTGCCCTGCATGCGGCTGATGCTCCAGCCGCTCGTGGAGAACGCGATCAAGCACGGCACCCGGCACGCCGGCGACGGTGAGGCCGTCAAGATCCTGATCCGGGGCAGCCGCGAGCCGTACCGGCTGCAGTTCGAGATCGTGGACAACGGACCGGGGATTCCCGAGGCGCTGCGCGACGGGCTGTTGACCGCCGAGACGGAGATCCCCCACAGGCGCAAAGGAGTCGGTTTGCGCAACGTCCATGAACGGCTGGCGCTCTATTTCGGCGAACGGTACGGGCTGCGGATCGAGAACAGGGAAGAGGGCGGGACGTTTATCGGAATCTCTCATCCGGTCCTGGACGCGGAGCCGGGGCAGCGGGAAGCGATCTGATGAAGTCGCGGCACGGCCGTTCGTCCGGTTAAGCTCCTGAACCGGCGGGCGGCTTTTTTCTGCGACGATGCCGAACAGTTTAAAAATCTCCCAGTAAAGAACAACTTTAAGAGATACTATGCCCGCACGGGCGGAAGCTATAATAAAGCTCAAGCAAGACGGAGGTGAACCGGAATGGAAACAAAGGCAGCCGCAAACGCAGAACCCGTCCAGAGCGCGCGCCAGGCAGCTGCGGTCCGAAGGTCTCCGCTATGGATGCGAATTCGGAAGCAGCAGGCGCTATTGTGGATGTCCGTGCCGATCATGCTCCATCTGGTGCTTTTCCAGTTCGTGCCGCTATGGGGATGGCTGATGGCGTTCAAGGATTACCACATCGGACAAAGCTTGTGGAAGGCGGACTGGGTCGGATTCAAGCACTTCAGAACGTTGCTTACCCACGACGAATTTTTGCAAGCGCTTCGAAACAACTTCGCGATGAACCTCATGCAGCTGATCCTCGGGACGCTAAGCTCCATCGCGCTTGCGGTCGTGCTCAGCGAGCTAAGAAGCAAAAACTTCGTCCGCATCGTCCAGACGATGACCTATCTGCCCCACTTCGTCTCCATGGTCGTCGTCGCCAACATTTTCGTCATGCTCCTGTCGCCGGACGGCGGCCTGATCAACGACCTGCTGATCAAGCTGGGCTGGATCGACGAGAGCGTCTTCTTCTTCGGCAAGCCGACATGGTTCTGGGTCATTCATACGATCATCATCACCTGGAAGGGCTTCGGCTGGGGCGCGATCATCTATCTGGCCGCGATCGCCGGCATCAACCCCAGTCTGTACGACGCGGCGATGGTCGACGGCGCCAACCGGTGGCAGCGAGTCAAGTACATTGTCATACCGTCCATCATGCCCACCGTCATCCTGCTCACCATCCTGTCGATCGGCGGCCTCATGACAGGCGGATTCGAATCGCAGTTCCTGCTCGGCAACGTGATCAACGCGGAATATTCCCAGGTCATCTCGATTCTGGCGCTCAGGCTGGGGCTTAACGCAGGGGACTTCTCGTTCGGCACGGCGGTCGGCATCTTCAACTCCGTCGTCGGCATCACGCTGGTTCTGTCCGTGAACGCAATCGCCAAGCGGTATCAAGCCAACCTCTTCTAACGATAGGAGCGAATCGCCATGCCTCTTCACCGCAGTGCGGGAGAGCGAACGTTCGACGCCGCGTTGTATGCGCTGCTGGCCGTGGCCGCTTTTACCACTGTCTACCCGTTTATCTACTTGCTGATCATCTCGCTGAACGAGACCGCGGATGCGCTGAAGGGCGGACTGTACTTTTGGCCGCGCAAGTTCACGCTCGAAAATTACGCGTACGTGTTCCAGAAGGACACCCTCTTGCGGGCATCGGTCAACTCGGTGCTCCGCACCGTGATCCAGACCGTCCTTTCCGTGTTCGCCTGCGGCATGCTCGCTTATGTCCTCAGCCGCAAGCACTTCATGCTGCGCCGCTTTTTCATCCTCATGCTTATCGTCACGATGTACGTGAGCGGCGGATTGATCCCGACCTACCTGCTGATCAAAAACCTGCATCTGCTCAACACGTTCGCGGTTTACATCGTGCCGGGCCTGGTCAGCGCTTTTTACATCTTCGTCATGCGCACCTTTTTCGAGCAGCTGCCGGACGGGCTCGTCGAGTCCGCTTATATCGACGGCGCCAACGACTTCCGGATATATACGCAGATCATCCTCCCGGTCAGCCTGCCCGTCCTAGCCACGATCGCGCTGTACGTCGCGGTAGGGGAATGGAATTCGTGGTTCGACAACTACTTGTACAACAGCCGCAACGAGAAGCTGGCCGTCCTCCAATACGAGCTTCAGAAAATGATTCAAGTCGTCGAGAACACCGCCGCGGAAGGCGGGGAGGAAGGCAACGCCCGCGTCATCTCTCCTCTCACCATCAAGTCCACGCTGACCATTCTCGTCACCGTCCCGATCCTGCTCGTTTATCCGTTTCTGCAAAAGTACTTCGTCAAAGGCTTGACGCTGGGTTCGATGAAGGATTGATTTCACGGCGGCCGCCGCTGTACCCGGCTCGCTAGTCGGCGGGCGCCTGAAATAAATAGCACGATACGAAATTGGGAGGTCGCCAGCGTATGTGGAAAATGAAGAAGCACGGTTTGGTGTCCGTACTGCTATTGTTCGGTATTGTCGCGACGGCTTGCTCGAATGGCAACGGGAACGGCAACAAGGGGGCTTCGCAGGAAGCTTCGCCCAGTCAGTCCGCGGCGCCGAGCGCGTCGGCGTCCGCATCGGCATCCCCGTCCGCGTCGGGAGGCGAAGCGGCCCGCGAGCCGTTCACCTTCACGATGAACACGGACAATCCGAACATCAATTGGAACAACGAAGTTGCGCAGGAAGTTACCAAGCGGACCGGCGCCACGATCAAGTGGGACGTCATTACGGGCGACTTCCGGGAGAAGATGAACGTCTGGCTGGCCGCCGGGGATTATCCGGAGGTCATTAACATCCACGACAACACGCTACAGTCCTACATCGGCGCGAAGGCCGTCCTGGACCTGACCGACCTGATCAAGACGCATGCGCCCAACATCATGAAGGCGTACAACAACGATCTGTCCTCTCTCCAGCAGCCGGACGGCAAAGTATACGGCTTGCTGCAGCCGCCTACCCAAAAAGTCAATAATCTGACCCAGGCGGGCTGGATCGCCATTCAATCGGCGGTGCTGAAGGAAGCCGGCTATCCGGAGATCAAGACGCTCGACGACGTCAAGAAGGTCACCGTCGACTATATGAAGAAGTATCCCGACATCGGCGGCGGCAAGACGATCGGCTTCTCCAACTACGGCGCGGCCAACCAGCTGTACAATGTTTTCGATACGTCGGCCCGTTCCTATGCCGGTCTGCCGACGACGGCCCAATATTTCGTCGACGATCAGAACAACGCCAGACTGCGCTTTTTCGAGCCGGGCTACACGGACTTTTTCAAGTTCCTGAACCAGATCAACAAGGAAGGCCTGTTCGACCCCGAGTCGCTCATTCAGACGCAGGAGCAGTTCACCACCAAGTGCAGCCAGGGCCGCGTCCTCGTCATTTTCGGCGGCGGCGGCAACTGCAACGGCAGTCTCGAGCAGAACAACATGGCGGACCGGACTTACATCAACTTCGATATCGTCGCGCCGGGCAAGACCAAGCTCGCCGTCAAGCCGTCCACCTATGCGAGCCGCGGCGGCGACATGTGGCTGTCGATCACCAAGAACGCCAAAAATCCGGAGCGCATAATCCAGTTCTACGACGATATGTTCAAGCTGGAAAATCAAATCCTCGTCGGCTGGGGCATCGAAGGCAAATACTACACGGTCGAAAACGGCAAGCGGACGGTTACGGATTGGCTGATCGACGAGTACAAGAACAGGCCGAATACGTTCTGGGAGGATCTCGGAATGGGCTACGCCCGTCCGCTGTCCACCAACTATGCCTCGGGCTTCACGCTGTCGGACGGCGACTTCGCGATGTACAGTTTCTCGGAGAGCTGGATCTCCAAAAACATGAATGCGGTCGCGATCGAGACGCTCGGCAAATACGGGGCCAAGACGTCCGCGGATCTGCTGGTGAAAGGCGAGGAGAAAGACTACCAGTTCGCCGGCTCGGTCGCCAAGTGGACGGACGACATCAAAACCTTCAACACGGAAGCGATCGCGGAGTGGGGCAAGACGCTGCCGAAGTTCATCCTCGAGAAGGACGAATCCAAGCTGGACGGCATCTGGCAGGGGCTTGAAAAAACGCTTAAGGGCAAGGGGCTCGACAAGCAGAACCAGGAAGTGACGGCCATCTATCAGGAATACCTGAAGTCGGTCGGGAAATAACGGGTTGAAATAAAGAGAAGCCGTTCCGGCAGCAACGCCGGAACGGCTTTCTTTTATTCGTGCCTGCCGTCGGGCAGCCAATGATCGTGCGTCCGCAGCGCGCAGCCGGCGAACTTGTTGTCCCCGAGCGTGATCCCCGACGTATGCGGCTCCAGGCAGATGCCGATCGTCCGCTCCGGCGGCGCTTTGGAAAAGGAGATCCGATTCGATACGAGCTCGACGTCGTGCGTGTACCCCCGTATGCGGATGCCGACGTAGCCCATATCGTCCGAGCCGTTATCCTCCAGCGCGTTTCCTTCGACCCGGTTGTAGCTGGGCGACATCGGTTCTTTTTCGTTGCGGAAAAAAATGCCGTAATACCGGTTGTCCGACAGGCGGTTGAACCGGATTACGTTGCGGACGTCCTTGTGGCCGATGGACAAGCCGTTCATGCCGTTGCCGACCGCCGTGCAGCCCTCCACGATGCTGTCCTGCACGCGCCAGCAGAGGAAGATGCCGTCCATGGCGTTGCGATCGAAGCGGCTGTTCACGATTCGCGTGCGGGACGTGCCGCTCCCGGGATGGATGCCTTTGCCGCCGTTGCCGACGGACTCGCATTCATCGACGTAGATGTCCGCGCAGTGCTGATAGCTGATACCGTCTCCCTTGTACGCATGCACGGCGCAGCGTTCGATTCGCGCGCCGGCGACCCCGTACAGGTAGATGCCCGCGCTTCGGCAGCCCTCGGCCAGCGTGGCGTTGTTCTCGCCGCCCCGGACGGTCAGGCCGTACAGCTCGATCCGCTCGCAATCGTAGGCCGCGACGACCGGCGCCTGCGTCGTCACGATGCCGCCTTGTTCGAGCAGCACGGTCGCATGGAGCTCGCGGTCGAGGTGCAGCGCTTGCCCTTCTTTGCCGACGACGACGGCGACCGTATCCCCGAAGCCCATGCTGGACGCGGCTTTGCGGATCGTCACGGTCTGTCCGATCGCGAAGCGGCCGGGATGTTCGACTGCGACCTGGCGTTCGTGCAGGTCGGCGTCGGATGCGAGCGCGGATATTTGCTCTCCGCCCTGCTGCAGGACGGTGCGGCCAGGAACGCCTTCGAGCCGCACGCGCGAACGCAGATGCAGCGTGCCGTCCAGCGCGTAGACGCCTTCTCCAAGCTTGACCGTGCCGCCTCCCAGATTGGCCGCATAGTCGATCGCCGATTGTATGGCCCGGGTCGCCCCGCCGGCCGCGAACGCCGCGGTCGCGGATGCGGGCGAGTGCGAGGGCGAGGGTCCGACTTCGATGACGATTTTCTCCATCTCTTCACAGCTCCTTGTAGGGAATCCCCCATGATCCAGTCCAGTCTACCCCAGGCGCGGCGGCGCGGCGATGAGGCAATCGCGTTTTTTACTGGGTGGATTTTAATCGCTCCGCGGCTTCGCCGGATGGCGGGGCACCGGAGCCAGGGCTCGCGAATTTAAAGATAAGAGTCTCGCAGTATAAATTAAGATCGGCCCGTTTGCCCGAAGCCCGATTCGTTCTACGATGAAGCTACATCAGGCTTGACGGGAGGAGGCCGCGCATGGCGGATCGGGGAATGACGGGCAAGGCTTTTATCGGCGCGGATATCGGAGGGACGAACACGGTGATCGGGCTCTTCGACGAGCGCGGCTTGCTGCTCGGAGAGCGGCGGCTGGCGACGATGCGCGCGGATCCCGGTCGTCCGACGTCCGATCCGGCCGAATTTATCGACCGGCTGGGCCTGGAGATCGGGGCGCTCGCGCTGGCGCACGGGTACCGCGATATCGCCGCCGCAGGGTTCGGCGTGCCCGGCTGGGTGGATACCGCGACCGGCATGGCGCTGGATGCTTCCAACATGGGCTGGAAAAACGTGCGGTTCGCGGAAGCGATGGGCCGCCGTCTGGGGACGCCGGTCTTTATCGACAACGACGTCAGGCTCTATACTCTGGGAGAGGCCGAGGCGGGAGCGGGCATGGGCTGCGCCGACCTGGTCTGCGTCACGGTGGGGACCGGACTGTCGGCGGGCATCATGATGAACGGCGTCTTGGTGCGCGGGAGCCGTCTGCTCGCCGGCGAGATCGGGCATGACCGCGTGGACGGCCAGGAAGCGCCTTGCAACTGCGGCAAGCGGGGCTGCCTCGAGACGATCGCTTCGGCGCCGGGCATCGCGCGGCTGGCGACCGAGGCTGTGCGCGAAGGGAAGCTTGCGGCGCTGGAGGGGATTGACCGCCCGCTTACCGCGCTTGATGTATTTCGGGCGTGCGAGGCGGGGGATGCTGCGGCTGCTGATATTTTCCGCTTCGCAGGTTGCGCGCTCGGCCGCAAGCTGGCCGCGCTCGCCTTTGCCGTCGATCCGCGGATGATCGTCGTCGGGGGAGGCGTGGCCGCCGCGGGCGACTATTTGCTGCAGCCGATCCGCGACGAGCTGGCCGTGCACATCCCAGAAGCGGAGTGGAGACCGCAAGTGGTGCCCGGCAAGCTGCGGGACAAAGCCGGCCTTGTCGGCGCCGTACGCTTCGCCATCGAAAAATGGTCAGAGGAGAGGGGGGGCCTCCATGAAGAATAGCGCGGGTCGCCGCCTGCTGGTAACGAACGGAACGATCTACGCGGGCGGCCGGAGGATCGACGGCGGGCGCATGTTGATCGGCGCCGACGGACGGATCGAAGCCGTCGGCGGCCCGGAATCGGGCGCTGCGGGATCGGGGCCAACGGGGGGAGCGGCTGCCGGACTGGAGGATGCGGAGGCGCAGATCCTCGATTTGGGCGGAGGCATCGTAATCCCCGGGTTAGTCGACCAGCATGTCCACGGCGGCGGCGGCTGGCAGGCGATGGACGCCACGTACGAGGGCCTGAACGGGATGAGCTTGTATCATGCGGCGCACGGCACGACTTCTTTTCTCGCGACGACGGAGTCGGCCGCCGAGGCGGAGATCTTGGACGCGCTGCGAAATGCCGTGCGGGCTGCCGGACGGGGGCTCGAAGGCGCGGAGCTGCTCGGCGTCCATCTGGAGGGCCCGTTCCTGAACCCGGTCCGCTGCGGGGCGCAGGACAAGGCGAACATTCGTCCGGCGAATCCGGACGAGCTGGACCGCTACCTCGACGCAGGCGGCGGGCTTATCCGGATCGTCACGGTCGCGCCGGAGATCGACGGCGGCATGGAGGCGGCGGAACGTCTGCGCCTGGCGGGCATTACCGTGTCTGTCGGACATTCCGACGCGACGCTGGCGCAGATGCGCGAGGCGATCCGGCGGGGGGCGACGCAGACGACGCATCACTTCAACGGCATGAGCCCGTTCCATCATCGGGAACCGGGCGTGGCCGGCGCCGGGCTAATCTGTCCGGAGCTGACGGCGGAGCTGATCGCGGACGGCATCCACGTCCATCCGGACGCGGTCAAGCTAATGTATGACGTCAAGGGGGCTCACGGCGTGTGCGTCATTACGGACGCCGTCTACTGCGCCGGACTGCCCGACGGGGAATACGGCAACGCGACGATGAAGGACGGGCAGGTGTGGCTGAAGGACGGCTCGAGTCTCGCGGGCAGCAGCCTCACCATGCTTCAGGCTTTGAGAAACGTCCTGCGGTTCACCGGACGCCCGCTGGAGGAGGTACTGCCTTCGCTGACGGAGATGCCGGCCCGGCAGATCGGCGTATCGGGGCGGAAGGGAAGGCTGGAGGCGGGCATGGACGCCGATTTCCTTGTGCTGGACGGCGCGCTCGTGCTGCAGTCGACCTATGTGCGGGGCCGCAAGGTCTATGCAAGCAAGACGGCCCGCCATCCATTCAGATGAGGTCTCACGATATAAGCCGCGGTATTCCTCCCCGGTTCGCGCCACTCCGTTCGAGCAGCGATGCTTGGCGAGGCGGCGTTTTTTTCTGCATATAAACGGCTCTTTTTGCGATTGCATGGGTGGGCTGTGTCCGCAAGGGGTACACTTCATTAAAAAGGAGGCGGTCCCGTGCTCGTCAGGTTCGGCTTTGTCGCCATGTCCGTGCTGCTGGAAAACGCATCCCCGTCGCGCACGATGACCTACACCAACTTCAGCAAGCTGCCGGACCGCGAAGGCGGGCTGCTCCGGCTTGCGCGCATTGCGCAGGAGAACCTGCAGCATACGCAGCGGCTGCTCAGCCACTGCAAATATTCGGACATTCACCTGTACCGGCTGACATCCAAGCTCATTCCGCTCGCGACGCACGACGCGCTCGCGGACTGGGACCCGTATGCGATCCTTGCGGACGATTTTGCCGCGGTCGGCGCTTATGTCCGCGAGACGGGCATCCGCGTTTCGTTTCACCCCGATCATTTCACCGTCTTCAGCACCCCGCGTCCGGAAGTGCTGCGCAATTCGATCAAGGACCTCAACCATCATGTCCGGATGCTCGAGCTGATGGGGCTGGACGAACGGGCGACCTGCAACATCCACGTCGGCGGCACCTACGGCGACAAGGAGACGGCGGGCCGGCGTTTTCTCGCGCAATTCGGCGCGCTCGAGCCTCGCATCGTCCGCCGGATGACGCTCGAGAACGACGATAAGACGTTTACGGCGGCGGAGACGCTTGCGATCAGCGAGGAAGCGGGCGTGCCGATGGTGCTCGACATTCACCATCATGCGGTCAACAATCCGGATGGCATCGAGCCGCAGGTCCTCTGGGACCGCATCCAGCAGACTTGGCGCGACTATGGCTGGAACGGCCTTCAGCATGAGGCGGGCGTTAATTCGGATGGAGCCTTTCCGCGCGTGCCGCTTCCGCCCAAAATTCACGTTTCCACGCCCAAGAGCGCGACCGATCCCCGCGGACATGCCGACCACGTCTCCTTGGAGCCGCTGCTCTCGTTTCTCCGCGCGATCGCCGGATCGACGCTCGCCGTCGACGTGATGATCGAAGCCAAGCGGAAGGACGAGGCGCTGTTCAAGCTGATGGACGAATTTCGCGCAGCCGCCGAAGCCGGGGCCGGCGATATCCGGATCGTGGACGGGGCTAGCGTGGAGATCGGATGAGCGGAGGATTCGCGTGAACATAAGCTCGCCGCAGAATCGCCCCGTTTAGGCTAAATAGCGTCCCCTCAGTCCGGAACAACGTCGATTTCCCTATAGACGCGCATATAGCGGCCGCTGTGTTCGAGTCAGTGCGCCGCTCATGAAGCTGCGGACCGTAGCGATCTTATTTCGGGCCGTTAAGCGTATATGTGCGATGCAGCGGACTCAGGTTCCGCTATTTCGCATGCGTCGTCGCTGAATCGCCTCATTTACACTAAATATCGTCCCCTCAGTCCGGCAACGCGTCGATTTTCCCCATAACCGCGCAAATAGCGGCCGCTGTGTCCGCGGACGCTGCAGTCCGCAGCTTGGCAAACTAACTCTGCAAACTAACTCTGCAAACTTAATGGCATGAATCCATTTCCGGCATGCTGCAGGCCAATTCCTCATCCGGCAATGGACGCTTCGCTTCCCGTGCAGGATACAGGTATAATAAAGTGAATCCAACCAACACGACTCAGTAGGGAGAATCTCAGTTGTCTACGGCTATACTTGTACTGATTGGCGTCGTCGCGGCTTTGTTCGGCAGCATCGTCGGACTCGGAGGCGGCATTATCATCGTGCCCTCGCTCGTGCTGCTGGGGCCGAGCCTGCTCGGCGAAGAAGTGGCGTCGCAAACGGCTGTCGGCACCTCGCTCGCCGTGCTTATTTTCACGGCTTTGACGTCTACATGGACGTACCGCAAGCAGGGCAAAGTCGATTTTCGCAGCGGATGGCTCTTCTTCGCGACGAGCGGACCTGCCGCCATGATCGGGGCGCTGGTGACGGACTACATCCCGCAGGGGCCGTTCCAGCTGGCGTTCGGCTTGTTCATGCTCGCGATGTTCGGCTTGATGCTGGCCCGCGAGCGGATGAAGCCGCTGCGCATCGACTGGCCGATCAAGCGCGTGTTCACCGACGGCTCCGGTGCCGTTCACGAATACGGCTACAACCTGCCGCTGGCGCTGACGATCGGCTTCGCCGTCGGGCTCTGCTCGGGCTTGTTCGGGATCGGCGGCGGTTCGCTGTTCGTGCCGATCATGGTCATCTTGTTCAGGTTTCCGCCGCATGTTGCCACGGCAAGCTCGATGTTCGTCATTTTCCTGTCCTCGATATTGGGCAGCACCGTGCATCTGTGGAACGGGAACATCGATTGGCCGCTATTTCTGGCGCTTGCGCCGGGTGCGCTGATCGGCGGCCGCGCCGGCGCGATCATCGCTTCGAGGCTGTCGGGGCCGCAGTTGATGTGGCTGTTGCGGGTGACCTTGCTGGTTATGGCCGGTTATCTCATCTTCAAGGGCGCGAGCGAGATGTAGCGTTCGGCCCTTCCTGCAAGGGGCGGGGCCAAGCGCCGGAACGCTCTGCAGCGCCGTCGCGTATAACTAGAGAGATCAACGGTAGACAAGCGGTCTAAGCCATACGAATTCATAATGCGTAATGAGGGATGAGGATATGAACGACAATCCGAATACGATCGGGGGCAAGAGCTTTACCGCCGTCGCGATCAACTGCGCGTCCAAAGCGGGCGAGTGGATCAAGAGCAGGATCGGGCAATTCGCGGCGCCCGATCTTAAATTTTCGAAGCACGATCTCGTCACCGAAGTGGACAAGGGCTCCGAGCGCCTGATCCGCAATTTGCTGGCGACGCATTACCCGACGCACTCTTTTCTGGGCGAAGAAGGGGTAGAGCCGGGGCCTGAGGCTTCCGCGCAATCGATCGCCAAGATGGGCGGCAGCGAATACCTGTGGATCGTAGATCCGGTGGACGGCACGACGAATTACGTTCACGGATTTCCGTTCTACTCGGTATCGATCGCGCTCGCTTATCGCGGAGAAGTGATCGTCGGCGTCATTTACGACCCGTCGCGAGACGAGCTGTTCGTCGCCGAAAAAGGCAAGGGCGCCTATGTTCACGGCAAGCGCATGCAGGTGTCGGCCGAGCCCGCGCTCGCGCAAAGCCTGCTGGCCACCGGCTTCCCGGCGGACCATATCTCCGCGCTGCCGCGCAATCTCAAGCAGACGCTGGCGCTCGCGCCGCAAGTACGCAACATCCGCAGCTCCGGCTCCGCCGCGCTTCACATGGCATACGTAGCCGCGGGCCGGCTCAGCGGTTTCTGGGAAGTCGGCCTGAACGCCTGGGATCTGGCGGCGGGCGCGCTGATGATCGCGGAGTCCGGCGGCGTCGTTTCCGAGCAGAACGGCCAGCCTTATTCGCTCGGCGTGCGGGATATCGCAGCCAGCAACGGCGCCATTCATGACGAATTGTTGAAGGCGCTTGCGGAAGCTTAGGCGTCTTTGTCCGCGGTATCGATTCGACACTTAAGCATTTGATCCCGCTTGGGGTACATGAGAGTAAGGCATATGGATCATGCTACCTACGAAAGGAGAGCGACTACGATGCGCGACGACCGAATGGACGGAAGATTCGACCAATCGCAGCCGCTGCCGGAGCGTCCGGAGGGACTGGCCGCGCGGGCGGCCGAGGAATACGTGGATGACGAAGCGGCCTTTATGTCCGGCGCGGAGGCCGAGCTCGTGAGGCAGCTGACCGAAGGAGAGCCGGCGGCCGGCGATCCGAACGAGGAAGCGCTCGCGCGCCTCTCCCCCCGCTGGGAGATCCGGATCCAGACGGAGCGGGATCCCGTAGCGGAAGAGACGGCGGCTTACCGCAAGCTGGCGAAGGAAGCGGACGGACGGTACGACGATCGTGCCAAGTCGGAGTAAGCAGGCACAGAAAAAGACGACCCGTTGGTCGTCTTTTTCTGTGCGCTTTGCGTTTTGTTAGGTTGGCGCACGGCGGCGTTACGGCGTGGTGCGTTACGGCGCGATGCGATGCTATGCGGTGCCGTGCTGTGCTGTGCTGTGCTGTGCTGTGCTGTGCTGTGCTGTGCTGTGCTGTGCTGTGCTGTGCTGTGCTGTGCAAGGCTTTTCGCGCCGGCACAACCCGAGCGCGAGAATAGCACCAGCAGCTCGGCTTCGTATTCCTCTTGCCGCCGCCGGCTACCGTATCGCCTTGAAGCTCTTGTCCGCCGCTTCGAGCGTCCTGTCGATGTCCGCGTCCGTATGCGCGGTCGTCAGGAACCACGCCTCGTACTTGGACGGCGCCAGGTAAATGCCGCGCGACAGCATCTCGCGGAAGAATGCCGCGAAGCGTTCGCCGTCGGTATCCTGCGCCTCGTCGTAGTTCGTGACGGGGTGGTCGCAGAAGTGGGTCGAGATCGCGCCTGCGATGCGGTTGACCGTCAGCGGCACGCCATTGCGCGCCGCGGATTCGCGCAGGCCGTCGGCCAGACGCGTGCCGAGCGCCTCCATGCGGGCATAGACGCCCGGCTCGCGCAGCACCTCGAGGCAGGCGATGCCCGCCGCGATGGAGGCGGGGTTGCCCGCCATCGTGCCCGCCTGGTAGGCGGGGCCAAGCGGCGCAACCTGCGCCATAATCTCGGCGCGGCCGCCGTAGGCGCCGATCGGCAGTCCGCCGCCGATGATCTTGCCGAGCGCTGTCAGGTCCGGCTCGATTGCCGCAAAGTCCGGGAACGCCGCAGCGTACGTTTGCGTCGTGCCGTAGTGGAACCGAAACGCCGTGATGACTTCGTCGTAAATGACGAGCGCGCCTGCCGCACGGGCCATGCGGCACACGTCCTCGAGGAAGCCCGGCTTCGGCATGACCATGCCGAAGTTGCCGACGATCGGCTCGACCATGACGGCCGCGACATCGTCGCCCCAAGCTTCGAGCGCGAGCCGCAGCCCTTCGGTGTCGTTAAACGGCACCGTGATCACTTCGCTCGCGATGCTGACCGGGATGCCCGCGCTGTCGGGGATGCCGAGCGTCGAGGGACCCGAACCAGCGGCGACGAGCACGAGGTCGGAGTGGCCGTGGTAGCAGCCGGCGAACTTGACGATCTTGTTGCGCCCGGTGGCCGCGCGCGCGACGCGGATCGTCGTCATGACGGCTTCGGTGCCCGAGTTGACGAAGCGGACTTTGTCCAGCGACGGGATCGCTTCCTTCAGCATGCGGGCGAGCGTGACTTCGCCCTCGGTCGGCGTGCCGTACAGCGTGCCGTTCTGCGCGGCGCGCACGATCGCCGCAGTGATGTGCGGGTGCGCATGGCCGGCGATGATCGGTCCGAACGCGGCCAGGTAATCGAGGTAGCGGTTGCCGTCGACGTCCCAGAAATAGGCGCCTTCAGCGCGTTGCATGAACACCGGCGCTCCGCCGCCCACGGCCTTGAAGGAGCGGGAGGGGCTGTTGACGCCGCCGACGATATGGCGCTGCGCTTCCTCGTAGAGGCGCGCGGATTCGGTTCTTGGGTTCGAAGCTTGATTAAAATCGGACATAGCGGTGACCTCCTGAGCGAATGGGATAATGGGATAAAATATGGGGAGAACGGGATATTGGGATAAAGGGACGGCTGCGGACGAACGTCAAGGGACCGCCGAATCGGCGGTCCCGGTAGGACGGTTATGGCGTAGCGCTCGCGGAGCCCGACGGCGATGGCGATGCGACGGAAGAATCCGAGGCGAGCACTTCCTGGATGTACTCGCGCAGCTTATCCTCGTCGCGGATGCCGATCGTCGAGCCCCCGATATTCTGCTCGACCAGATTATCCATCGGCGGCAGCTGCGCGGAGCCGGCCTGGTGCGATTTATAGCCGAGGCTGGCGAGCTTCCACATGTCGTTGACCGACATGTTGGTCTCGATATAAGGCACGACCTGGTTCAAAATGGTCGGCAGCTTGATCAGATTCCAGCCCGACTGCAGCTTGTCGGCGACCGCGCCCAGGAAGGCGCGCTGACGCTCGGTGCGCGTATAGTCGCTGAGCTTGTCGTGGCGGAACCGGACATACTGCAGCGCATGGTCGCCGTCGAGATGCTGCTGGCCCTTTTTTAGATGAATGTCGAACAAATGCTTGTCCGCGGCCGACTCGTAGTCCATGTCCTTCTCCACGTAGAAGTCCACGCCGCCGATCGCGTCCACCAGCTTGATGAAGCCTTGGAAATCCGCGTACACGTAGTACTGGATATCAAGCCCGGTCAACTCGGAGATCGTCTTCATCGACAGGTTGGGACCGCCGATCGAGAGCGCCGCGTTGAGCCGATCCGAGCCATGTCCCGGAATCTTCACGTACGTATCGCGCAGGATCGAGAAAAGATGAACTTTTTTCGTCGTCGGATCGAACGAGGCGATGAGCATCGAGTCCGATCGGGGCGTTTCTCCCTGGGTGAGTCCTCGATTGTCTCCGCCCATAAGCAGGACGTTGACGCGTTCGGAGCCGGTCCACTCGGGCGGCTGCTCCTCGGGCTTGTCAGGCACGTTGCTGAAAATCGAGTCTTCCTTCGGTTTGTCGAGCTGCTCGAGCGCGTGGTAAGTATTGTAGAAGTACCAGGTAGCAAAGGCAATGACGACCACTAATATGGAGAGACCCGTGTAGAGAGGCCATCTTCTTTTTTTTCGCGGCTGACTGCGCATCCTCATGTTCCCTTCGTTTTACGTTAAGATCAATCTCCTGTAAGATATCTTATTGAATTATATAGTTCCCGCACGACTCGAATCAAGTTAAGTCGAATCACGGAGGAATTTGGAATGTTAGCCATCGACGTACGCGATCTGCGCAAGCAGTTCAACGTTCAGAAAAACCGCGAAGGCATCGGCGGTGCGCTTCGCGACCTATTTAAGCGCGAATATACGGAAGTGACCGCGGTCAAGGACATCAGCTTCCAGATCCCGCAGGGCGAGATTTGCGGCTATATCGGAGAGAACGGCGCCGGCAAGTCGACGACGATCAAGATGCTGACCGGCATTCTCGTCCCGACGTCCGGGCATATCAAGGTCAACGGCTTCGTGCCGCACAAGGAAAGAGAAAAATTCGTCCAGGGCATCGGCGTCGTATTCGGGCAGCGGAGCCAGCTTTGGTGGGACATCGGCGTCATCGAGTCGTTTCGGCTGCTGCGCAAGGTGTACGGCGTCGGCGAAAACGACTTCAAGCGCCTTCTCGACGAGCTCGTCGAGACGCTGTCGCTCGGCGAGCTGCTGAACCGTCCGGTGCGCAAGCTGAGCCTCGGGCAGCGGATGCGCTGCGAGCTGGCGGCGGCGCTGCTGCACAATCCGTCGATATTGTTCCTGGACGAGCCGACGATCGGTCTGGACATCGTGGTCAAGACGGAGATCCGCGAGTTTCTGAAACGAATCAATCGCGAGCGCGGCACGACAATTCTGCTCACGACCCACGACCTGCAGGATATCGAAGCGCTCTGCTCGCGCGTCATCATGCTGGACGACGGCAGGATCATCTATGACGGCGGGCTGGAGGAGCTCAAGACGCGTTGGGGCAAGGGCCGCGAAGTCGTCTTCACGTTCGGCGATGCCGTACGGGCCGATCGGCTGGTCGCGTTGACTGAGGGCATGGACGTTAGATGGAGCCTTGGCGACGCGTATACCGCGACCGTGTGGATTCCGCTCGAGATCAACGTGTCGGATGTGTTGTCACGCGTCGTCGGCACGATGGAGATCAGCGACATCAAGATCATCGAGACGAACACCGAGGAGATCGTGCGCGAGATCTATCGGACGGGCAGCGCGCAGACGCCTGCGGAGGCGTTGGCGGCCGGCGGCCGGGACGATGGAGAGGGCGGCGGAGGAGCAGGGAGCGGCGCTGAAAGTGGCGCAGAGAAAGGCACAGAGAACGGCACAGTGAACGGAGCAAAGAACGGCAGCGCAGGCACCGACAGTTCGCGGCCCACCGCACGGGCGGAGGCGACCAAGCCGTGAATGCCGCATACTTCGAATTTATCCGCATCCGCTTTTTGACGATGCTCGCTTACCGCGTTAATTATTATAGCGGTATCATCGTTTATGCCATTAACATCGGCGCCTACTACTTCCTCTGGAAGGCGATCTATGGCGACGCGGAGACGCTGGCGGGCTTTACCGTCGAGCAGATGACGACGTATGTCGCCGTATCCTGGATGGCGCGCGCGTTTTACTTCAACAATCTGGACCGCGAGATCTCGAACGAGATACGCGACGGCAGCGTGGCCGTGCAGATGACGCGGCCGATCAATTATTTAATGGTGAAAATGATGCAGGGCTTCGGCGAGGGCGTTTTTCGCCTGCTGCTGTTCATGGTGCCGGGCATGATTCTGGCGACGCTGCTTTTCCATGTGACGCTTCCTTCGGACCCGATGCGCTGGATCGTGTTTTTCATCATGATCTGGTTCAGCTTCCTGATCAATACGCAGCTTAACATTTTGACCGGCCTGTTCGCCTTCTTTGTCGAGAACAACGAGGGACTCATGCGCATGAAACGCGTGCTCGTCGACCTGCTGTCCGGCGTCGTCGTGCCGATCGCCTTTTTCCCGGCTTGGGGACGGGCGGTCATGGATTGGCTGCCGTTTCAGGCGATTACGTATTTGCCGAGCTCGGTGTTCACGGGCAGGACAAGCGACGCGGAAACTTGGCACGCGCTGCTCATTCAGATCGGCTGGTTCGCAGTCCTCGTCGTCCCGATCTTGCTCATGTGGCGGTCGGCGCGTCGTCGTCTTTTCGTGCAAGGGGGCTAAAGTAAAGTGAGACTGTCTAGATTGGGCTATACGTTCGGCCTGTTCAAGGAATACATCGCCAATTATGTCAAGGTGAAGCTGACCTACCGCGCCGACTTCTGGGTAGAGGTCGTGAGCGATCTGCTGTTTTCGCTGACAAACCTGGTATTTATTTTTATCGTGTTCCAGCACACCCCGACGCTCGGGGACTGGAGCGAATCCGAGGTCATATTCGTCTATGGCTACTTCATGATCGCGCAAGGCGTGTTCAGCGCCTTCACGAATCTGTGGAACTTCGGCGACCGCTACATTATCAAAGGAGAGATGGACCGCGTGCTGACGCGGCCCGCCCACTCCCTGGCCCAGGTCATGCTGGAAAACGTAGATCCGCCGTCGCTCGTATCCTCGCTCGTAGGGCTCGCGATCATGGGCACGGCGTGGGGGAAACTCGGGCTCGCGTTCGACTGGTACGACCCTTTCGTGCTCATCGTCATGGTGCTGGGTTCGGTGCTCATCTACACGGGAATCTACGTGACGCTGTCGGCGATCTCTTTTTATTCCGACGCGCCGACGGGCATCATCCCGCTCATGTACAACATTCAGAGCTACGGCCGCTATCCGGTCCAAATTTACAACCGGGGCATCCGCTTCCTGCTCACCTGGGTGCTGCCGTTCGCCTTCGTCGGCGTATACCCGGCGATGTTCTTCCTCGAGGCGCACCGCGACGTCTTCATGGCGTGGATGACGCCCGTCGTCGGCCTCATCGCCGCCGCCATCGGCCTCGCAGTCTGGAACCGCGGCGTGAAGCGTT
Organism: Cohnella sp. GCM10012308; assembly: GCF_042649185.1. NCBI lineage: Bacteria > Bacillati > Bacillota > Bacilli > Caryophanales > Paenibacillaceae > Cohnella > Cohnella sp. GCM10012308. Next base: position 624 of record NZ_JBHRYU010000032.1, on the reverse strand, counting down.
ACAGGGGAGCGGGGAGCTAGAGCTCCCTGGCCGTTAGCGGCACCAAATGCCGCTAATGCACGCCACCGCGCCGCTCCCTGGCCAATAACGGCACCGAATGCCGCTAAAGCACGTCACAACTACGCTCCCCTGGCCGTTAGCGGCACCAAATGCCGCTAATGCACGCCACCGCGCCGCTCCCTGGCCAATAACGGCACGAAATGCCGCTAACGCACGTCACAACTCCGCTCCCCTGGCCGTTAGCGGCACGAAATGCCGCTAACGCACGTCACAACTCCGCTCCCCTGGCCGTTAGCGGCACGAAATGCCGCTAACGCACATCACAACTCCGCTCCCCTGGCCATTAGCGGCACCAAATGCCGCTAATGCACGTCACAACTACGCTCCCCTGGCCGTTAGCGGCACCAAATGCCGCTAATGCACGCCACCGCGCCGCTCCCTGGCCAATAACGGCACCGATGGACCTCTGTCAAGAAAGTGGACAGTACTTTAACGAATTTTAGCTTATCTCTCTTACAGAAAATTGTGCACGAAACTGAGCCGGCGACAGGTATCCCAGCGAGCTATGGATTCGTTTGCGGTTGTAGAATAGCTCGATGTACTCGAAAATCTCTTGCCGGGCTT
>NZ_JBHRYU010000031.1:0-112555 GCF_042649185.1 Cohnella sp. GCM10012308 | reverse complement strand
TACTTGTTCCTTGCTAAATTCCATCTCTTCACAATCCTCGTTTGGGTTTAACTACTAATTCTCGATGGGTATGCTTAAATCCCTTCTAGGTTAGAAAAAAACAAAAAATCCCCCCGCCGAGGGGGGGGCCTAAGTAGTAACCAAATATGCAGGTAAATGCAATGCGCAAGCCGAAAATCCGGCCGACGAAGGTAAATTCCTGCGTTTTTGCATCTTTACGGTGCAAAAGGATCGAAGTCGGCCCAAAAAGATGTATATTTGCAGGCATTGAGGCGAAAGAACGAGAATGATACGACGCCGGCGGCGATACGCTGGCCCGTCGAACCGTCGAACCGTCGAACCGTCGAACCGTCGAACCGTCGAACCGTCGAATCGTCCAACCGTCGAACCGTCGAACCGTCGAACCGTCGAACCGTCGAACCGTCGAATCGTCCAACCGTCGAACCGTCGAACCGTCGAACCGTCGGAAAACGGCTGTCGACGAGCCATTGATAGGCGTTCCGCGCGCCTCCAGTTGCGGATATCGGCCAAACCTTATATAACAAATACCCTCCACTGCAATGGAGGGTATTTGGCAGGCACACAAAGTATTCAGTTAGCCGAAGTCCAGCCAAGACATGCAGACTTAACAAGTCTTAGCTGGTTTATCTTAGGCGAGCGCCTGTCGAAACGCCTGCGTGAGCAGCGGCACGACCTCGAACAGATCGCCGACGATGCCGAAATCCGCGATCTGAAAGATCGGCGCTTCGGGATCTTTGTTGATCGCGACGATGATCCGCGAGCCGCTCATGCCGGCGAGATGCTGGATCGCGCCGCTGATGCCGCAAGCGATGTAGATCTCGGGCGTGACGACCTTCCCCGTCTGGCCGATTTGCAAGCCATAGTCGCAATAGCCCGCATCGCAGGCGCCCCGCGACGCGCCTACGGCGCCTCCGAGCAGCCCGGCCAGCTCCTCGAGCGGCCGGAAGCCTTCTGCGCTTTTCACGCCGCGCCCGCCCGAGACGACGATTCTGGCCTCCGCCAGATCGATTTTACCCGCGGTCTTGCGGACGACTTCCCTGACGACGGTACGCAGGTCTGCCGCAGGCGCCTCTGCCCGCTTGGCGATATCCGCGGAACCGCCGTCCGCGCGCGGCTCGGCCGCAGGTATATTGCTGGCCCGCACCGTCACCACCTGCGGATAAGCGGTAAATACTTTGCGCTCGATCGCCTTGCCCGCGTAAAGGGGACGAACGAATACGATATTTCCGCCGTCCCGCTCGATCGCCGTTACGTCCGAGATTTGCCCCGCGGATAGTCTGGCCGCCAGAGCGGGAGCCAGGTCGCGACCGATCGCGGTATGGCCGAGGAACAGGCCGGCAGGCCGGAGGGATTCGAGCAGGGGCATCAGCGCGCGCACATAGGCCTCGGGATTATAATGCCGCAATTCCTCGCTCTCAATCGCATGCACCTGCGCAAGCGCATAGCCTGCCAGCTCGGCGGCCAGGCTGTCCAAGCCTTCGCCAAGCAGCGCGGCGTGAATCTCGTCACCCGCGTCCGCGCAATCCGTCGCCGCCCGAAGCGCTTCCAGCGATACCCGCCGAAGCTTGCCGTCCCGGTGCTCCGCCACGATCAAATACGTTTTGCTCATCAACGCATTCCTCCTCTAATGGAAGCAATGAAGCGGCGCCGGCGTCAGATCGTGCTGGACCCTTCGCGCAGCAAGCCGACGAGCGCGGCCGTCTGATCCTGCAGCGACCCCTGCAGGATCTGTCCGGCTTGCCGGCTCTGAGGCAGCGACAAGGAGACGCGCACGGTTCTTGCGGCATCCTGGCCGCCGTCTAAGCCCAAGTCTTCCGCGGTCAGCGATTTGAAGGGCTTTTTCTTGGCTTTCATAATGCCCGGCAGCGAAGGATAGCGAGGCTCATTCAATCCCTGCTGCGCAGTGAACAGCGCGGGCAGGGTCACGTCGATCCTCTCGAGGTCGCCCTCCGCGTCGCGTTCGACGCTAGCTATTGCGCCATCCACCGACAGCTTCGTAATCGAGGTCACATACGGGAGGCCGAGGGCGGCCGCCACGCGCACGGCGACCTGCGCGCCGCCGGTGTCGACGGAGAAGCTGCCGCCAAGCACAAGATCGTAGGCTTGCTGCCGCAGTGCGGCGGCGATGGCCTCGGCGGCGGCGAATTCGTCCAGCGGAATCCCGGCGTCGTCGATCCAGACCGCCTCGTCCGCGCCCATCGCGAGCGCGGTGCGCAGCGCTTCGGCGGCTCTCGCCGGCCCGAGCGAGAGCGCGGTCACCTGTCCGCCATGCGTCTCTTTGAGCCGGATCGCTTCCTCGATCGCATATTCGTCGTACGGATTGACGACGAACTTAACGCCCTCCTCGGATACTTTACCGTCGCGCAAGACGATTTTTTCCTCGGTATCGAACGTTTGCTTCAGCAGCACCGCAATATTCATGGGACAGGCTCCTCTCGAAAAGGGAATGAATGTGAAAACAAAGCTGGTCCGGGCAAAATCAAAAAGCAGCGCGGCTAAAATCGATCATGCCCTCAAAGCGCGCAGAAAAAAATCGACCGTGCCTTCGACCTGTGCCGACAGCGAGTACTTGCGATCCGAGAGCAGCCAGGACGACACCGCCTCGTCCATCGCCCCGAAGATCAGCTGGCGCGACAGCTTCACGTCGAGTTCCGCCCTGAACGCCCCGGTTGCCATGCCTTCGAGGAGCACGTTTTCGATGAGTCGGAGATAGGGCTTCAGCGTCTTGCCGATCTCTTTGCGCAGTTCGATCGCGCTCTGCCGCAGCTCGATCTGCGTGACATGGGCGAGCAGGGGATGGCGTTCAAGCTCCGCATAATGAAGCGCGCAAATCGTGCGCAGCGCTTCCTCGGCGGTCTTGGAATCGCGCGCCGAAGCCTCGAACTTGCCGATCAGGCCGCCGAGCCGCTCCCGGAACAACGAAACGAGGATATCCTCCTTGTTTTTGAAATATAAATAGATCGTACCGTCCGCGACGCCGGCTTCCTTCGCGATTTTCGATATTTGCGAGCCGTGATATCCGTGCTCGGCGAACACCTTCACGGCCGCGTCCAGAATTCCTTCGAATCGATGCAGCCTGCCGATCGGCATGCGACCGCCTCCCGACCCGGTACCAGGTACCGGGCACCGTCAAATGAAATGAATACTCATTCATTTCTAGATCTATATTTAAGAGCCGGCGAAAAATGACCTGGGTTCTCTGCCGCCGCAAAGCGATCAAGCGCATGCCGGCCTCATAGAATCCATAGAAGGGAGGGTGCTCATGCTGCTGTCCTGGCTGCACTACGCGCTGTTTCTGCTCGTTACGGGTTACGCCCTTTCTTTGTTTTACCAGGCGGTCTACAGCCGCTACGCGTACATCAAGCTGGGCAAGTCTTCAGGCAAGCCGCCGGACTGGCGGAACCGTATCCGCGAGGTGCTGGCCCAGGCGCTCGGACATACGAAGCTGTTGAAGGACCGTCGCAGCGGCGCCATGCATCTGGTCGTTTTCTACGGCTTTATCGTGCTTCAATTCGGCGCGCTCGACCTGATCTATACCGGGCTGTCCGGCGGCGAACCGCTTCCGATTCCGGGGCACGGCGTCTTCGGGCTGACGCAGGAGATTACCGCGCTCCTCGTCCTCGCGGCGGCCGGATACGCGGCATTCCGACGGTACGGCGAGAAGCTGGCGCGGCTCAAGCGGGGCTGGAAGCCCGCGATCGTGCTGCTGTTGATATGCGCCTTGATGCTGACGGTGCTGCTGTCGCTCGGCTTCCACCGCGCCTCGGAAGGACTGGACGCATCCGCTTATGCGCCGGTATCCTCGCTGATCGCAAGCGCCGCGTCCGGCCTGTCGCAGTCCACCGCCCAAGCTGCTTTTTTCGTCAGCTGGTGGGCGCATTTGATCGTACTTCTGACATTTCTCGTTTACGTGCCGCAGTCGAAGCACTTCCATCTGATCACCGCGCCGATCAACCTGTTCGTAGGCCGGGCGGAGCCCGTCGGCAAGCTGAGCGGGCTCGATCTGGAGGACGAGACGGCTGAGACGTTCGGCGTCGGCAAAATCGAAGATTTTCGCATGGGGCAAATGCTCGATTTTTACGCATGCGTGGAGTGCGGCAGATGCACGAACGTGTGTCCGGCCTCCGGCACGGGCAAGGCGCTGTCTCCGATGCACCTGATCACGAAGCTGCGGGACCATCTCACGGAAAAGGGGGCCGCGATCACGAGTAAGTCGCCTTGGGTGCCGGCCTTCGCGTTTGTAAATGGAAGCGCTCACAGCATGTCCGTGCCAGTGGGGGCGGACGAACGGGAGGGTCCCGATTGGCAGGTAGCCGCAGCCGGCGGCGTCCTGACCGACATCCGGCCGACGATAGACTGGCAGCGGGAGCGATGGAGCAGGTCGGACCGCAAGCCCGAGGCGTTGTCTCTTATCGGCGACGTGATGACGGAATCGGAAATTTGGGCATGCACCACTTGCCGCAATTGCGAGGATCAATGCCCCGTCGGCAACGAGCATGTCGACAAGATCGTCGATCTGAGGCGCTATCTCGTCCTGACGGAAGGGAGCGTGCCGCACGAGGCGCAGCGCGCGATGCAGAACATCGAACGCCAGGGCAACCCGTGGGGCCTGAGCCGCAGCGACCGAGTCAAATGGACCGGGGAGATCGGCGGGATCGCGGTTCCGACGGTCAAAGACAATCCGGCCTTCGATACGCTGTTTTTCGTCGGCTCGATGGGCGCGTACGACAACCGGAGCCGCAAAGTCTCTCGCGCCTTCGTCCGGCTGCTGCACGAGGCCGGCGTCGACTTCGCGATTCTCGGCAACGAGGAAAAAAACTCGGGCGACACCCCGCGGCGGATGGGCAACGAACTGCTCTTCCAGCAACTGTGCGCGGAAAACATCGCGACGTTTCGCAAATACGGCGTTCGCCGGATCGTGACGGCCTGCCCTCACACGTTCAATACGCTGAAAAACGAATACCCGGCGTTCGGCCTGGAAGGCGTGGAGGTGTTGCACCATACGCAGCTGCTCGACCGGCTGCTGCAGGAAGGCAGGCTCGTGCCCTCGCATCCGGTCAAGGAGCGGATCGCCTATCACGACTCCTGCTACCTCGGCCGCTACAACGGCGAGTATGATGCGCCGCGGAACATTTTGCGCGCGATCGCAGGACTTGAGCTAGCGGAAATGGCCCGCACGCGGGAAAACGCGATGTGCTGCGGCGCGGGGGGCGGCCTGATGTGGATGGAGGAAACCGCCGGCAAACGGGTAAACGTGGCGCGGACGGAGCAGGCGCTGCAGACGCGGCCGACGATGATCGGGAGCGCGTGCCCGTACTGTCTGACCATGCTTGAAGACGGCACGAAGCAGAAGGAAGCGGACGACCGGGTCAAGGCGCGGGACGTCGCGGAAATTTTGGAGCTTGCGGTGTTCGGCACTGTTTGAGCCGCCGCGGCCGTTCGCCGGGAAGGTCAAGCGAATGGAGAATCGTTTGGCATCACCGACCTCGAATAAGGAGGGATTGTCGCATGGCACTCAAGATCAGAAAAGCAGCGGTCCTCGGCTCCGGCGTCATGGGCGCGAGCATCGCCGCGCATCTGGCGAACGCGGGCATACCGAGCCTGCTGCTGGACATCGTACCCGGCTCGCTCACCCCGGGCGAAGCAGCCAAAGGGTTGACGCCCGCCGATCCCGCGGTACGCAGCCGGCTGGCGGCCGACGCCCTGGCGCGGCTTCCGTCCGTCCATCCGTCGCCTTTTTACGAGGATGCCCTCGCAAGCTTGATCGAGCCCGGCAATCTCGAGGACGACCTGCATCGCATCCGCGAGGTCGACTGGGTCATCGAGGTCGTCGTCGAAAAGCTGTCCGTCAAGCGCGAGGTGCTCGAGCGGATCGAGCAATATTGGCGCCCGGGGCTTATCGTCAGCTCCAACACGTCCGGCATCTCGATTCGGGAGATGGCGGAGGGGCGAAGCGAACCCTTCAAAGCCCATTTTCTAGGCACGCACTTTTTCAACCCGCCCCGCTATATGAAGCTGCTGGAGCTCGTTCCCGGAGACGGCACCGATCCGGCGATCGTAAGCGGGATGGCCGAATTCGCGGGGCGCGTCCTCGGGAAAGGCGTCGTCGTCGCCAAGGATACGCCCAACTTCGTCGCCAACCGGATCGGCACCTACGGCTTGCTCGCGACGCTGCACGCGATGGATGCCGGGGGCTTCACCGTAGAAGAAGTGGATGCGGTTACGGGACCGGCGATCGGCCGTCCGAAGAGCGCGACGCTCCGCACGCTCGACCTGGTCGGCATCGACACGTTCCTTCACGTAGCCGGCAACGTGTACGGGAAGACGGACGATCCGGCGGAAAAAGCGGCGTTCGAGCCTCCGAGGCTGCTGCGGGAACTAGCGTCGCGGGGATGGATCGGCGAAAAGGCGGGCGCCGGGTTTTACAAAAAAGTCAAAGACGCGACGGGCAGCGAGATTTTGTCGCTCGATCCAGGCACGATGACGTACGTGCCGGCGTCCAGGCCGGCCGGGGCGTCGCTTGCGGCTGCGGCGGCGGCCAGAGGCGCGAAGGAGAAGACGAAGGCGCTGCTCGGCGGCAAGGACCGGTACGCGGCGTTGGCTTGGCAAATTTTGAAGCAGACGCTTGTTTACTCTGCGGAAAAGGTCGGCGAGATCGCAGGCTCGATCGACGACATCGACAAGGCGATGCGGTGGGGCTTCAATTGGGAACTCGGGCCGTTCGAGCTGTGGGACGCGATCGGGCTCGCGGGGTCCGCGGCGCGAATGGAGGCGGAAGGCACGGCCGTGCCGGTCTGGGTGAAGGACTGGATCGCGGCGGGACATACGTCGTTTTATCGCAGGGAGGAAGGACGTACCACTTATGCTTACCGCGGCGTCTACCGGGAGATTGACGAGCCGCCGGAGGCGATATCGCTGCGCGCGCTCAAGGAGCAAGGGCGCGTCGTGCGGTCGAACGCCGGCGCGAGCCTGATCGACGTCGGGGACGGGGCGGCGGTGCTGGAGTTTCATTCGCGCAGCAATGCGATCGGCGGCGATATCCTGACGATGATCGGAGAGAGCGTCGAGGAAGTCCGGCGCAACTACGACGCGCTCGTCATCGCGAACGAAGGCCGGAACTTCTGCGTCGGCGCGAACCTCATGCTGCTTCTGATGGAAGCGCAGGGCGAGGAATGGGACGAAGTGGACGCGATCATCCGCCTGTTCCAGGATACGATGACGAAGCTGAAGCGCTTCGAGAAGCCGGTCGTAGCGGCGCCGCATCGGATGGCGCTCGGCGGCGGCGTGGAGGTGTGCCTGCCTGCGGACGAGATCGCGATGCTGGCCGAGACGTACTTCGGCCTGGTCGAAGCCGGGGTCGGCCTCATTCCGGCGGGCGGCGGATGCAAGGAGCTCACGCTTCGGATCAGCGGAGAAAATCCGGATCCGGAGATCGACCTGCAGCCGCACGTGAACCGGCTGTTCCTGAACATCGGCACGGCCAAAGTGTCAGCTAGCGCGCACGATGCAAAAAAGCTCGGCTACTTGCGGACGGGCGACCGGATCGTCATGAGCCAGGAGCGCTTGATCTACGAAGCGAAAAGAAGCGCGCTTCGGCTCGCGCAAACGGGCATCCCCGCGCCGGTGCCGCAGCGGATCCGCGTCGTGGGGGCTGAGGGCAAGGCGGTTATGAAGCTGGGAGCGCGCGGCATGCATACGAGCGGGCACATCAGCGATCACGATCTGCTCATCGCGAGCAAGCTCGCGCACGTGCTGGCGGGCGGCGACGTGCCGGCCGGTACGTACGTGACCGAGCAGTACATGCTGGATCTGGAACGCGAGGCGTTCCTCAGCCTGTGCGGCGAGCCGAAGACCCAGCAGCGGATGCAGCACATGCTCGCCAAGGGCAAGGCGCTGCGCAATTAACGAGCGAAGGAGGCCGAGATTTCATGAGAGAGGCAGTCATCGTATCGGCCGTGCGCACGCCCGTCGGCCGCGCCAAAAAAGGAAGCTTCGTCCATACGCGCGCCGAGGACCTGGGCAGGGCCGTGCTGGAGGCCGTCATTGCGCGGGCGCCGGGCGTCGCCAAGCGCGACGTCGAGGATGTCATCGTCGGCTGCGCGATGCCGGAGGGCGAGCAGGGCCTCAACTTCGCTCGCATCATGTCGCTGTACGCGGGCTTTCCGTCCGCTGTGCCCGCGATTACGGTCAACCGGTTCTGCGCGTCCGGGCTGCAGGCGATCGCCTTCGCGGCCGAGCGGATCGCCGCCGGCGGCGCGGACGTCATCGTCGCGGGCGGCGTCGAGAGCATGAGCCATGTGCCGATGGCGGGATTCAGGCCCTCGCCGCATCCGGCGATCGTCGACGAGCGGCCGGATATTTATATCGCGATGGGCCACACGGCGGAGAACGTCGCCGAGCGCTTCGGCATTTCCCGCGAGGACCAGGACCGCTTCGCCGCGGACAGCCACCGCAAGGCTGCGCTGGCGCTGGCGTCCGGCGCTTTCCGGGAAGAGACGGTGCCCGTGGCGACGTCGGTCCGCGGCTTCGGCGCGGACGGCAAGCCGTGGGAGCGGCGGCTTGTGCTCGAGGCGGACGAAGGCGTCCGGCCGGATACGACGCCGGAGGGGCTCGCAAGGCTGAAGCCGGCCTTCAAGGCCGGCGGCACGGTCACGGCGGGCAACGCTTCCCAGATGAGCGACGGCGCCGCAGCCTTGCTTGTCATGAGCCGCGAGCGCGCGGAGGCGCTCGGGCTCGCGCCGCTCGCCGCGTTCAGGTCGTTCGCGCTTGCCGGCGTCGACCCGGACGTGATGGGCGTCGGTCCTGTCGAGGCCATTCCGAAGGCGGTACGCATGGCGGGTTGGTCGATGGCCGACGTCGATCTGTACGAGATCAACGAGGCGTTCGCTTCGCAATGCCTGCACATCGTCCGCGCGCTGGCGCTTGACGAAGGCAAGGTGAACGTTAACGGCGGCGCGATCGCGCTCGGGCATCCGCTCGGCTGCACGGGAGCCAAGCTCAGCGCTAGCCTCATCTACGAGCTGCGCCGCCGCGGCGGCGGCCGCGGGATCGTGTCGATGTGCATCGGCGGCGGGATGGGCGCTGCCGGCGCGTTCGAAGTTTATCCTGCTTAGCGGGAAGCCGAACCGCGACTCGCCATCTATGTCTTTAAGCGTCATAAGCGTCATAAGCGTCATAAGCGTTATCAGCGTTCAAGGGAGGTTCCTCGCTAATGACAGGAAAAACGTTCGAAAAAACGGCGGGCGGCGGCTTTGTCGTCGCGGACGCCGACTTTGCCTCGGTCGCAACGCCCGAGGACTTGACCGAGGAGCAGCGCATGATCGCCGAGACGACGGAGGCGTTCGTCGACCGCGACGTGCTGCCCCATGACGAGCGGCTCGAGAAGCTCGATTACGAGCTGACCGTCAAGCTCATGCGCCAGGCCGGGGAGCTCGGTTTGCTCGGCGCGGACGTTCCCGAGGAATACGGCGGCCTCGGGCTCGACAAGATCAGCTCGGCGCTCATCAGCGAGCGGCTGTCCCGCGCGGCTTCCTTTGCCCTGTCGATCGGCGCGCATGTCGGAATCGGCACGCTGCCGATCGTCTATTTCGGCTCGCAGGCGCAGAAGCGCAAATATCTGCCCGATCTTGCGAGCGGGCAGCGGATCGCGGCCTACTGCCTGACAGAGCCGTCGTCGGGCTCGGACGCGCTGGGCGCCAGAACGACCGCCCGGCTGTCCGAGGACGGCAGCCATTACGTGCTCAACGGCACGAAGCAGTTCATTACGAACGCGGGCTTCGCGGACATCTTTATCGTCTATGCGAAGGTCGATGGCCAGCACTTCAGCACCTTTATCGTCGAGCGGACGCTGGCGGGCGTGAGCGTCGGACCCGAAGAGAAAAAAATGGGCATCAAAGGGAGCTCGACGCGGCCGCTCGTGCTCGAGGACGTGAAGGTGCCGGCCGAAAATCTGCTGTGGGAGGTCGGCAAGGGCCATCTGATCGCCTTCAACATTTTGAATATCGGCCGCTTCAAGCTTGCCGTCGGCTGCCTGGGGGGCGCCAAGGAGGCGATCGCCTTAAGCGCGAAGTACGCCAACGAACGCGTTCAGTTCGGCAAGCCGATCTCCGCTTTTCCGCTCGTGGGGAAAAAGCTCGCCGAGATGAACGCGCGCGCCTACGTCCTCGAGAGCGTCATCTACCGTACCGCCGGGCTTATCGATGCGGGATTGTCGGACATCGATCTTGCCTCGTCGGATTCGGGCGTTCAATCGGCCAAAGCGATCGCGGAATACGCCATCGAATGCTCGATCAACAAGGTGTTCGGCTCCGAAGCGCTGGATTTCGCGGCCGACGAAGGCGTCCAGATTCATGGCGGCTACGGCTACATCCAGGAGTACAAAATCGAGCGGATATACCGCGACTCGCGCATTAACCGCATTTTCGAGGGCACGAACGAAATCAACCGGCTGCTGATCCCGGGTACGCTCGTCAAGCGGGCGCTCAAAGGGCAGCTGCCGCTGCTGCAAAAGGCGCAGGCGCTCCAGGCCGAGCTGCTGCAGCCGATGCCGGGGCGAACGTTCGAAGGCGCGCTCGAAGAAGAGACGCATCTGACGGCGATGGCCAAAAAAATATTTTTGATGGCAGGCGCGGCTGCCGTTCAGCGCTTCGGTCCAAGGCTGGAGGAGGAGCAGGAGGCGCTCGCGGCGCTGGCCGACATCCTGATCCAGCTCTATGCGATGGAGAGCGCGCTCCTCCGCGCGAAAAAGCAGCACGCGAGCCAGGGTGAAGAGCGGGCGGCGCTCGCCATCGCCATGACGCGCACGTTCGTGCATGACGCGTTCGGACAGATCGAGGCGCTCGCCAAAGAGACGCTGGCGGCCGTCGATTCCGGCGATTCGCTGCGCACGCAGCTGTCTGCGCTCAAGAAGCTGACGCGCCGCAGCCCGCTGGACACGATCGGGCTCAAACGTCAGGTCGCGGCGGCCGTCATCCGGGAGGAAGGCTATATCAGCTAGGACAGCGATAGACTCCGGACCGTGAGGTGATGGGTTTGTCACAAGCGCCTTGGTATGTTCATTATCCTAGCGAAGTGCCCAAGACCTACCCGTATCCGCAGCACAATCTGGCAGCCTTCCTCGTCGCCTCCGCAGAACGTTTTCCCGACCGCACCGCGCTCAGCTTTATGGGCAAAAAAATAACCTACGCGCAGCTGCTGGACGACGCATACCGGTTCGCGGGCGTCTTAGGGAGACTGGGCGTCGGTCGCGGCGAGCGGGTCGCGATCATGCTTCCGAATTGTCCGCAGCTTGTCGTCGCCTATTTCGGGACGCTGCTTGCCGGGGCCGTCGTGGTCATGACCAACCCGCTGTACGTTCAGCGGGAAATCGCGCATCAGCTCAAGGATTCGGGCGCCGTCGTCATTCTGACGCTCGATCTGCTGTTCCGAAGAGTGAAGGAGGCCGCAGAAGAACTGCCTGATTTGCAAATGATCGTGACATCCATTAAAGACGGGCTTCCGCTTCCGAAAAGCTGGCTGTACCCGATCAAAGCGAGAAGGGAGGGGCTCGATCGCCAGGTTTCCTACGGGCCGCGCGTCCATCGGTACGCCCGGCTGCTGCGCGATATGCCCCCGCTGCCGCTTCACGCGGAAGTGGACGCGGAGCGCGAGCTGGCGCTTCTCCAATACACGGGCGGCACGACGGGCGTCTCCAAAGGCGTCATGCTGACCCATGCCAATCTCGTCGCCAACACGATTCAAACGAGCCTGTGGTTTTACAAGAGCGTGCCCGGACGGGAGCGTTATTTGGCGGCCCTTCCTTTTTTCCACGTGTTCGGTTTGACCGTGCTCATGAATCAGGCGATCATGCTGGGCGGCGAGCTGATCCTCGTGCCCAAGTTCCAAGCCGAAGACATTCTGCGCATCATCGACAGGCAAAAGCCGACGGTGTTCCCCGGCGCGCCGACGATGTACATCGCGCTCATCAACCATCCGAAGGTCCGCGACTACGATCTGTCATCGATCGAAATTTGCATCAGCGGCGCCGCGCCGCTGCCATACGAGGTACAGGAGCGCTTCGAGGCGATCACCGGCGGCAAGCTTATCGAAGGGTATGGACTGACGGAGGCGTCGCCGGTAACTCATGCGAACAACATTTGGGAATACCGCAAAAAAGGATCGATAGGGCTGCCTTTTACGGATACTTTTGCGAAAATCGTGCATCCCGCCACCGGGGAGGATCTGCCGATCGGGTCGACGGGGGAGCTCGCGATCAAGGGGCCGCAGGTTATGAAGGGCTATTGGAACCGGCCTGAGGAGACGGAGCGTGCGCTCCGGGACGGCTGGCTGCGCACGGGCGACATGGCGCGCATGGACGAGGAAGGCTTTTTCTATATCATGGACCGGATGAAGGATATGATCATCGCGGGCGGCTACAATATATTTCCCCGGGAGATCGAGGAGGTGCTGTTCGAGCATCCCGCGATCGAGGAGGCGGCGGCGCTCGGCGTACCCGATCCGTATCGCGGCGAGACCGTCAAGGTGTACGCCGTGCTGAAGCCCGGAGCGAAGCTGACCGAATCGGAGCTCAAGGCGTGGTGCAAGGAGCGCCTTGCCGCCTATAAGGTGCCGCGCGTATACGAGTTCAGGAGCAGCCTGCCGAAAACGATGGCGGGGAAGGTGCTGCGGCGCAAGCTGCTCGAAGAGGAGTCGGCCGGCCGCGGTCCAAACGACCGATAAGGGCACCGGGCGTCGCTCTGGCGGCATGCCCGAGGGGGAGGAAGCGTCATGGAAGGAACGAACCCGGCGTCCGGGTCCGATGAGGAGATGGCCGAGCGGGCCAGCCGCACGTTCTGGGGATACCTGGGGTGCGAGCTGATCCGGCGGGACGCGCGCGAGACCGTCGTCGAGCTGGAGGTCGAGGAGCGGCATATGAATTTGATCGGCATGATGCACGGCGGGGTGCATACGGCGCTGCTGGACTCGGCGATGGGGCTGGCCGCGATGACGGCGCGCCCGGACGAGGACGTCGTGACGTCGAGCCTGAACATTCATTTTACGTCGCCGGCGCGGGCGGGCAAGGTGCGTGCGATCGCGACCGTCGTGCATATGTCGGGGCGGATGGTGACAGCGGAGGGGAGACTGTACACCGTGGACGGCAAGCTGTCGTCGATGGCTACGGCGTCATTTCGCGTGCTTGAGCGGAAGAGCTGAAGCGGGCGCCGGGGGTCTAAGGCGAACCGGATCCAAAAATGCGAGTTGCATCCAGGTGCAAGCCGCATCCAAGAGTAGATCGCGTCCAAGAGTAGATCGCGTCCAAGAGTAGATCGCGTCCAAGAGCTAGCCACCCAAGAGCAAGTCATCCAAAGTTCAAAAAAGCCGTACCCCGGAGGGTACGGCTTTTAAACGCCATTATGGATTCAGTCGCTGGCTTACGCTTGCGCGGACAGCGCGTTCAACTTCTTGGCGAGACGGGACTTCTTGCGGGAAGCCGCGTTCTTGTGGATGAGGCCCTTGGTTACTGCCTTGTCCAGCTTCTTCTGTGCCACTTGAAGCGCATTCTTCGCTGCTTCGACGTCCGTACCCACTACGGCTACGTCCGCTTGCTTAACGGCAGTACGAAGAGCGGACTTCTGGGAAGCGTTGCGAAGGCGGCGCTTCTCGTTCGTCTTGGTACGCTTGATCGCGGATTTGATGTTCGGCATTGATTTCACCTCCTGCAAAAACTGCAAGTATTTCTCCACACAACTTGTAACATTCTATCATGCAAGGGGGCAAAACGCAAGACAATCGCGGAGCCGTCGCGGCATCGTCCATGAGGCGCGAATGCGCGGCCGGCACGCGAGCGGATAGCGGGTGCCCCGTTCAGCAGTCGGAGAGGAGCGAATATGCGTTGAGCGAGCTTGATCTAAGCATGTACGACGTCAGAACGGACTTGGCGCTCGAGGCCAAGGAGAGGGCGGAGTCCCAGTCTGGCGGCAGCATCCCGGGCGTCTGGACCGAGACCGCGCGCGAGGGCGGCATCACCGTCACGCGGATGGAAATTCAGACGGAGCAGGGTGCGCAGGCGATCGGCAAAATGCAGGGGCATTACGTCACGTTGGAGGTTCCGGAGCTGAGGCGCGGGGATACGGAGCTTCAAAATCGCGTCGCGACGACGTTCGCCAGAGAATTCGAAGCGTTTCTCGCCCGGATCGGCGTCGGACCGAAAACGTCCGTCATGGTCGTCGGACTCGGCAACGGCAAGGTCACGCCGGATGCGCTCGGCCCGATCGTCGTCGAAAATCTGATGGTGACGCGCCAGTTTTTCGAGTTGATGCCCGGCCAGGTCGGCGAGGGCTACCGCTCCGTCAGCGCGATTGCGCCGGGGGTGCTCGGCACGACGGGCATCGAGTCGAGCGATATCGTGCTCGGGGCCGTGCAGCAGGCCAAGCCGGAGCTCGTCATCGCGATCGACGCGCTGGCGGCGAGATCGCTCGAGCGCGTCAATACGACGATTCAGATCGCGGACACGGGCATTCACCCGGGCTCCGGCATCGGCAACAAGCGCAAGGGACTGACCCGCGCGACGTTGGGGGTGCCGGTGCTGGCGATCGGCGTGCCGACGGTGCTGTACGCCTCCACGATCGTTAACGACGCGATGGACATGGTGCTGGCTCACATGAAGAAGCATACGCCCGATACCGATCCGCTGTTCGGCGTCTTCGGCACGATGGCGGGCCAGGAACGCCTTCAGCTGGTCAAAGAGGTGCTGCAGCCGATCGGCCACGATCTGCTGGTCACGCCCAAGGAAATCGACGACTTCATCGAGGACCTCGGCAACATCGTCGCGAGCGGCCTTAACGCGGCGATGCACCAGGCGATCGATACGGACAACGTGGCCGCTTACACGCACTGATCCGATCCGGGATGCCCGGCAGATCGGACATGCCGTCTCTTTGAGCAGCTTGCGGCTGCCGGGAGGCGGCTTTGTTTTATGCGCCGAAGCGTTTGTTTCTAGCCAGGACTCTTTAAGCGGAGCAGCCGTTGTAAAGGGCGGAATTGTTCCTCGTTGGCCCTATGTGCGCGTAGCAGGTTAGGCGAGGTACTTGTTTGTTCCTGGCTGGGGCTACCTGCGCATAGCAGGTGAGGCGAGGTTAACATTTGTTCCTGGTTGGGACTACCTTACCGGAACACCGTTCAAAGAGGAAATTTCCCCGCGTCCGATCGTATCCGCTTACTTCGTTAGCCTTTGTTATGTATAATGGGTATCGCTAACGATAACCGTACATGGCGCGTCATATTCGTAAGGCGTGGCCTTCTGCGAGGAGAAGCTCATGATAAAAGGGAAACGGCGGCTCGCCCGCCCGCGTAGATGGTGGCCGGAACGGATGGAGAGCAAGCTGATCATCGTGTTCCTGTTCCTGATCATTCTGCCGATCGGGGTGCTCACCTACGTCGCAGCGCAGCGTTATTCGAATTCGATCGAGAGCAATACCGTCACGTTCGTCTCCCAATTGTCCGACCAGATGATGGGGAAGATGGACGATTATATTGAAGACATGAAAAAAATATCGATCATTCCTTCTTACCAGGCCGACATCATGGAAGGACTCAAGATGTCGAACGGCTTCTACGGCGGCCATTCGAGCGGAGAAACGGGCGACAGCGGCGTGCTGACGGAGCAGGAGCGCACGCGGCTGGCCATCGACCGCAAGATCGGCAGCAGCATTTATTTTATCAACAATATTAAAAGCAGCACGAATGTCGTGTATTTGTTCGACGTATACGGCAATCCGTACTTTGCCATTAAAAATACGGCCATCCGCTCCGACCTGCAGGACGTGCTGCCCAGATGGACGGAGCTCGCCGAGGAGGCGCACGGCACGCCTGTGCTCGTCAGCACCCAGGACGTCGCGGGAAGGGCGACGAGCAGCCGCTACGTATTCACGGTCGTGCGCAAGATTATCGATCCGCGGACGTTCGATTCGATCGGGATGATCGCGATCGACGCGAACATCGGCGTCATCGACAACATCATTAAGGACTTGGACAAGTCTACGCACGGGAAGACGTTGGTCGTCGACAAAAGCGGCAGCGTCGTGTACGACAGCGACAAGTCGCTTATCGGGCAAAATCTGAAGAACAGCGAGCTCATGCCCGGCCCGCTGACCGAACAAGGCAGCTTTCACACGAAAATCGACGGTAAAGGCGTTCTGGCGATTTTTAAAGAGTCCTCCGTTACGGGGTGGAAGGTGCTGATCACGATTCCCGAGGACGAGCTGATGTCGGACGCGCTGCGAACCCGCACGTATACGATCGCGGCGGCGCTTGCCATCATGGCGTTCGCCCTGCTGATCTCGCTGGTGCTGGTGTTCGCGATCACGCGCCCGCTCCGGGGACTCGTCCGCATGATGAAGGAAGTGCAGACGGGCAATCTCGACGTGGCGTTCCCCGTCGTCAGTCGCGACGAAGCGGGACTGGTCGGCAGCGCGTTTAACCGGATGATCGACCGGATCAAGACGCTGATTCAAGACATTTACGCGGTCGAGGAACGGAAAAAGGAAGCGGAGCTGCAGTCGCTGCAGCATCAGATCAATCCGCACTTCATCTATAATACGCTCGAATCGATCCGCATGACGGCCGTGCTCAGCGACAACAAAGAAGTGGCGACGATGACCCAGTTGCTCGGCAAGCTGCTCCGTTACAGTATCCATGGCGGGCTCGAGAGCGTGCCGATCGCGAAGGAGTGGGAGCATCTGGGCATTTACGTGCAGCTGCTGAACTATCGGTACGGCAGCCGCTTCGAGCTGGAGCTGCCCGATGCGCGGGAGACCGAAGGACTCAGCGTAATCAAGCTGCTTTTTCAGCCGATCGTCGAAAACGCGGTCTATCACGGGCTTCACGAGTCCCGCAGCGGAATGCGGATCCGCGTCCTGTGCAAGCAGGAGGGCAAGGATCTGCTGTTCGAGGTAGAGGACGACGGAGAGGGTATGGAAGAAGAGACGCTACTCAAGCTGCAGGCCTCGCTGCTCCAGGCGCCGGACGGCGACAATACCGGCATCGGCCTTAGAAACGTCAATGAACGCATCAAGCTGAAATACGGAGAAACCTACGGGCTCTCGATCCGCAGCCGCTTCGGCCACGGTACGGTCGTGACCGTCCGCTTGCCGGCGGCGCCCGCAGCGCAACAAGGGGGAGAAGCGACATGATCGTTAATATCGCAGTCGTCGACGACGAGGAAAAAATCAGGCAGGGACTCGCCAAGTTAATCGAAATGACGGGCGACGAATACAAAATCGTCGGTATATATTCCGGGGGACAGGAGCTGCTCGGCGAGCTGGGCAGTCTCGACGTAGACCTCATTTTCACCGATATCAAAATGCCGCAAATGAACGGCCTGCAGCTCATCGAGCAGGTGCAGCGCCGCAGGCCTAAGGTGAAATTCGCCGTGCTCAGCGGCTTCAGCGACTTCGAGTTCGCGAGAGGCGCCATCCGGCAGGGCGTAGAGGATTATCTGCTGAAGCCGGTTGACCAGGACGAGCTCGAGGAGCTGCTCCGCCGCGTCAAAAACAACCTCGAGCTGGAAAGCTACCGCAAAGCCGTCGCGGCCGAAGAGCATATCCGGCTGCTGCTCGGAAACGACGTCCGTCATCTGCCCAGCCATATGACGGAAGGCGCGGGACGCGAGCTGTCGCAGATCGGCTTGTTCAAGGAGCACTTTGCGGTCGTCCTGCTGCGGACGGACCCGGAGCTTACCGGCGAACGGCTTGCCTTTTATATGGAAGCCTGGAACCGTGAGCACCGCAGCTTCGTGTGGGAGCCGCGGCAATCGGTCATCGTCGTGGCCATCGGAAAGGGCGACCATGACGATACTGCCCGCGGCATCGCTTCGACGCTGCTCCAGCGGATCCCGCATGCGGTTCATGCGCGCATCGGCGTGAGTGCGGTCCACCAGGGGCCGCTCAAGCTGCGGGACGCCTATCAGGAAGCGGAAGCCGCCATGCAGCAGGTATGGTACGAAGACGGTATCAAGGCGATGAACGATTTTCTGCATCTGGCGAAGCGGCCGGAAGACGTATCCGGCTTGCTGCGTCTGCTGGACAAAGATTTCCGTCCCGCGCTGCAGCTGCTCGATCTGACCCGGGCGGAAAACGCGCTGCGGGCCTGGCTGGAGGAAGCGGGCAAGCTCCGTCCGGCGTGGCCGACGCTCAGCGAAGCGGCGTCCGCCGTATTCGGCCTGCTGCGCGGCGAGCTGAGCGGCCGGCAGACCCGGCTTCCGGCAGGCGAGACCGAGGACGAGCAGCTGCGGCTGTCCCCGGTGCGTTTCGTGAGCTGGCATACATTTACATCGGAGTTTATGGAGTCGGCAGCGGCTCTGCTTCACATACTTAAGGAAGCAAGACAGGAAAATCGCGTCGTGGAAACCGTTAAGGCCTATGTACAGGAGCATTTTACGGAAGAACTCGAGCTGCAGCGGCTCGCGGACCGCGTCTACTTGACGCCCAGCTATCTGAGCAAGCTGTTCAAGACGGAGACAGGCGAGACGATCACGGATTACATCATTTCCGTGCGCATCGCCCATGCCAAGGAGCATCTGATCCGCAACCCCGCGCTCAAAACGTACGAGGTGGGCGAGATGGTCGGATACGGGGACCCCGCATACTTCAACAAGGTTTTCAAAAAAGTGGTCGGGTTGACCCCCAAGGAGTATCGGGAGCGAGTTAGGTTGTAGTTATCCAAATTGAAGACAAGGAAAACAAACGTAGAACCTTAAAAGGCATAACTGAATCGGGTATAATCATTGTAAGCGATTTCCATACGGTGACTTGACCGACGACGAAAGCAGGGGTGTCTATGTTTAACCTGAGTTACAAAACGCAGCGGATTCTCATTCTTTTCGGATTCCTCACGATTCCGGTCCTCTTGTCGTTGACCTTTTCGTACTATCCGGCGCTGTCGTTGCTTTACTACAGCTTTACGGACTGGAGCGGCCTTGGTTGGGATATGAATTGGGTCGGATTCGACAACTACAAGGAAATTTTCTCCCGTCCGGAAATCTTCGGCGTCTTTAAGAACAATGCCTACTACTTCGTAGGCGGCTTGCTCCAGACGTGCGTCGCGCTTTACTTCGCGGTCGTGCTGACCAGCAGGCTCAGGGGACGCAATATTTTCCGCTCGATGCTATTCATTCCGTACGTCCTGCACAGCGTCGCCATCGTCATCATGTTCCGCAACGTATATCACGTCGAGTACGGCTCGCTGAACATTTTTCTCGAAGCGATCGGTCTGGGCTCCTGGCAGCAGCAATGGCTGGGCAATCCGCACTTGGTTAACTTCTCGCTCGCCTTTATCTCGATCTGGAAATACTTCGGTCTGACGATGGTTATTTTCATCGGCGCGCTGCAGTCGATTCCGGCCGACAACTACGAAGCCGCCAAGATCGACGGCGCCTCGGGCTGGCAGACGTTCCGCTTCATCACGCTTCCGAGCATTCGCAGCGTTCTTGAGCTGATGCTGATTCTGACGCTGACCGGCGCGCTCGAAGCGTTCGATATTCCGTACATCATGATGCTCGGCGCCAACGATACGCACACCTTCGTTTCGAAGACGGTCGACATGGCCTTCAAGTTCCAGCAAACCGGACTCGCGTCCGCAATGGCCGTCGTCCTGCTGCTGATCGTCATCGCCTTCATCATCCTGCAGCGCAAGCTGCTGTTCAGGGAGGAGAAATAAGCGATGGAGCGCCAAAATAAAGCCTGGACGATATTCCGTTACGTAACGATTGCGATCGCATTGTTCATCGTGTTCTTCCCGATCTATTCGGTGTTCATCTCGGCCTTCAAGACGCAAGCCGAGTACTACAGCTCGGGACTGCAGCTGCCGCACGACTGGTTCAACTTCGACAACTTCAAGAAGGTGTTCAAGGTCGGACGTCTCGGCCTCGGCTTCAAAAACATCGGCATCATCCTCGTCGTGTCGCTGGCCGGCAACGTGCTGATCGGCACGATGGTCGCTTACGCTCTTGGCCGCTTCGACTTCAAGATGAAGAAGCCGATCATGGGCATGTATCTCGTCGCACAGGTCATTCCGATGATCACGACGCAGGTCGCGACGTTCCAGGTCATCAAGTTCCTGGGCGCCTACAACGAGATTTACGCGCCGATGCTGTTGTACCTGGGTGCGGATGTCCTGCAAATTGTCATTTACCTGCAATTCGTCAACAACATTCCGAAGGATCTCGACGAGAGCGCGATGGTCGAAGGCGCATCGCTGTTCAAGATCTACCGGTCGATCATCTTCCCGCTGCTCGCGCCGGCGACGGCCACGCTGATCATCATGAAGACGATCTCGATTTACAACGACTTCTATACGCCGTACCTGTACATGCCGAGCCGCAAGCTGCAGGTCGTCTCGACCGCGATCTATTCGTTCGTCGGTCCGAACGCGGCGCAAATCAACGTCATCTCGGCGGGCATTCTCATCATCTTCATCCCGACGCTCGTGATTTACTTGTTCCTGCAGCGCTACATTTTCGCAGGCGTCACGAACGGCGCGGTCAAGTAAGAGACGATTTCCGGCCATGACGCTAACGATCCGAATGTGTTATGATAACAATTAATCTTGTTATCAACGCATTCGGATTTTTTATGGGCGGAAAGGGTCGTACGATAGATGTCTAAAAAAGTAACGATGCAGCAAATCGCCGATCATGTAGGCGTTTCCAAATTCGCCGTATCCAAGGCGTTGGCCGGCAAATCCGGCGTGAGCGCGGAGACCCGGGAGAAAATCATCAGCTCGGCAACGCAGCTCGGCTACTTTGCGGGCAAGCGGATCAAGAGTACGGCTTCCCGCGCAGGAGCCGATTCCGCGGGCAGGACCCAGCGGGAAACGATCATCGTGCTCATCCCGAACGTACGGGAGCAAAATCGCCACTCCTTTTACTGGGGACGCATCATTGACGGCATTACGACCGGACTCGAGCAGCATCGGCTAGGCATGATGATCGTCACGGAGCATATTACGGACAACTTTATCAAGCTTATCAATCCGGACGGCGTGCTCGGCATCGTCTGCGTCGGCCACATCAGCAACCAATTGCTGCTCGAGATTCGCAATTTGTCGATCCCGTTCGTCATGGTGGACCATGAGGATCCGCTGATTCCGTCGGACGCGCTGTTCATGAATAACTACGAGTGCATGCGCCGCGTGACCAATTACCTGCTCGGCAACGGCCACCGCAAGCTCCAGTTCGTCGGCAACACGCGATACTCCCGCAGCTTCTACGACCGCTGGCTTGGCTACCGTTCCTTACTCGAAGAGCAAGAAGTTCCGTTTGAGCAAGAGCCGGGACTGATCTCGCTCGAGGGGGAGAACCGCTCCGAGCATACGGAAGCGCTCACGGAAATCGTAGGCGACATGCAGGCGCGCGAGGCGCTGCCGACCGCGTTCGTGTGCGCGAACGACTCGCTCGCGCTGTGCGTCGTCACGGCGCTGATGAAGCACGGCATCCGTGTGCCCGAGGACGTCTCCGTCACCGGCTTCGACAACATCGAAGACGCCGCGCTCTCGACGCCGACGCTCAGCACGGTCAACGTCAACAAGGAGGCGCTCGGCCAGCGGGCGGTGGAGACGCTGCTATGGCGCATCAACCATCCGGAAAGTCCCAAGGAGCGGATCCTGCTGTCGGGGGATTTCGTGTTCAGGCAGTCGACGGGGTTGGCCAACGGGTGAATGCAAGTTAAAGAGTCAATTTTTTATTCAAAACGCCGCAGGCGCTTCTGCGGCGTTTTTTTGTCGTGTGTCGATGGGATTGGAAAGTGGTTCGTGGACCAGAGATCCGTTATTCGTTGGAAATCCAGGTTTTTTAGCGCCTCACGGACTGTGGTTTCGTTAACTCGTCATTTTTGAAGACCATAGGGCATTCGAAACCGAATTAACGGATCTGGTGTCCGGCAGCGTGTATAACAATGCCCGATTTGCGGATATAGGAGCTCTGTGGTCCGGCCCGGACGAAGGCAACATGTATCGCTTCTATTTCTTGCCTTCTTGCTTGCTCGTTCTTCCGATAATTCCGGTTCATTTTTGCTCCGCGGACCAATAATGAAAGATGGTTGTCCCCATTGACTTCTCCCCCCCAGGTGGTACAATCACCTTGAGAATATTGTTATCTTAAATGGCTAACAAAATAGATAACAATACAGCAAGACGCGTTTACAAAAGTTCGCGCAAAAGGAGCTGCAAGCATGAGCAAACAGGTTTGGAACGAGACGGTCAGCGGCATGACCTGGGGCTGGGTCGGCACGCGCGGCACGTGGACGGGGAGCGAAGCGGACTTCTCGATGGAGGAGATGGCGAAGCTTGGCGTGAACTGGACGGCCATCGCGCTGTCGGCGCTGCAGGAGACGCCGCAATCGACTGAGATTCCGTACTGGGAAGAGCCGACGGTGACCGACGACGAGGTTCGCTCGGCGATCCGCAAGGCGAAGTCGCTGGGCATGAAGGTGTGCCTCAAGCCGGTCGTCAACGTGAATAACGGAACGTGGCGCGCGCACATCGGCTTTTTCGACGAAGAAGTGCCCGGGGAGCCTAGCTGGGCGCAATGGTTCGCGAGCTATGGCAAGTTCATCGCCCATTACGCGGCGATCGCGGAGGAAGAAGGCTGCGAGATGCTGTGCATCGGCTGCGAGATGGTGCAGACGGACAAGCGCGAATCCGAATGGCGCGCGCTCATTGCCGATATCCGTCCGATCTATTCCGGCCTGATTACCTACAACTGCGATAAATATCAAGAGGGCCGGGTCAAATGGTGGGACGCGGTCGATATTATCTCATCGAGCGGCTACTATCCGATTCACGAGTGGGAAGAGCATCTCGATCGCATCGAGGGCGTGCTCGCCCAGTGGAACAAGCCGTTCTTCTTCATGGAAGCCGGCTGCCCGAGCCGCGAAGGCTCGCCGCTGCGCCCGAACGACTGGTCGCTGCCTGGCGGTCCGTCGGAGGAGGAGCAGAAGCGGTACTATGAAGCGATGTTCGGCGCTTGCGCCAAGCGCGATTGGATGCGCGGCTACATGCTGTGGGATTGGCCGGCCAAGCTGTACGACGCGAAGGATGCCGCGGCCAACGACGATTACTGCATGTACGCCAAATCCGCTGCGAAGACGGTCGGCGACTTTTACAAGTCGGGACAGACGCCGGAAGGCTTGAACGCCTGAACATCAGAACGTCCGGCGACGGAACAAGAAGAGGGGGACTAACGCATGACGCAGCAACTGACGGGCGCGCAGTGGCGGGAAGAGCTGACCGCGGAGCTTAAAGACAACATCCTCGGCTACTGGCTGAACAATACGGTTGACGAAAAGTATTTCGGATATATCGGCGAGATTGCGAGCAGCGGCGAGAAGCAGCCGGAAGCGGACAAAGGACTCGTGCTGCACGCGCGCATTATGTGGACGTTTGCGTCCGCTTATCGTCTGTACAAGGACGAGACGTATCTGTCCGCATCGAAGCGCGCTTACGAGGCGCTCAAGACGCATTTCCGCGATCCCGAGCATGGCGGCCTGTACTGGCTGATCGACGTTAAGGGCGGCGCCGTTTCCGATAAGAAGCAGGTGTACGGACAGGCGTTTGTCATTTATGCGCTATCGGAATACGTACGCGTGACCGGCGATCAGGAAGCGCTCGCCTGGGCGGAGGAGATCTACCGGCTGCTCGAGAAGCACGCTTACGATCCGGTACACCTCGGCTATATCGAGGCCCTTGCGCGTGACTGGACCGAGACGGAGGAACTGAGCCTCTCCGGCAAGGATCTGAACGAGCGCAAGTCGATGAACACGCATCTCCACGTGCTGGAAGCTTACACGAACCTGTATCGCGTCTGGAAGCCCGAAGGTCTCAAGGCGAAGCTCAAGGAACTGATCGAGATCCACCTGGACAAGATTATCGATGCGAAAACCGACCATTTCCTGCTGTTTTTCGACGACGAGTGGAACTCCAAGGTTTCGCATGTGTCCTACGGCCACGACATCGAAGGCAGCTGGCTCCTGTGGGAAGCGGCAGAGGTGCTCGGCGACGAGTCGCTTCTCCCGCGCGTCAAGGAAGCGGCCGTCCGCATGGCGAAGGCGACGCTCGAGCAGGGCGTGGACGAGGACGGCGGTTTGTTCAACGAGTACGACGGACATCACCTCGACGACAGCAAGGATTGGTGGCCGCAGGCCGAGGCGATGGTCGGCTTCCTGAACGCCTACCAGTTGTCGGGAGAAGCGAAGTATTTGGAAGCGGCCAAGCATAGCTGGTCGTTCATCTCGAACTTCGTCAGCGACCGCGAGGGCGGGGAATGGCACTGGCAAGTGACGCGAGCCGGCGAGCCGGTCGTTAACGCGAACCAGCCGAAGGTCGGCCAATGGAAATGCCCTTACCACAATAGCCGCGCATGCATCGAAGTGCTGGAGAGACTCGAACATTTGAAAACGGAGGCATAATCCATGAGCGAATTTCTGAACCAAATCAAGCAGTTGAACGAGCAGTACGAAAAACTGATCGCGCAGCCTAACCCGAAGGTCGAACCGGGCAACGGCGTCTACTGGCGCCACGAGCACCCCGTCGTGACGAACGCGCATGCGCCGCTCTACTGGCGTTACGACCTGAATCCCGAGACGAACCCGTACCTGATGGAGCGGATCGGCGTCAACGCCGCATTTAATGCGGGCGCCATCAAGCTGAACGAAAAATATTATCTCATGGTGCGCGTCGAAGGCGTCGACCGCAAATCGTTCTTCGCCGTCGCGGAGAGCGACAAGCCGACCGAAGGCTTCCGCTTCTGGGACTTTCCGGTGCTGCTCCCCGAGACCGAAGATCCGGACATCAACGTATACGATATGCGGCTCGTACAGCATGAGGACGGCTGGATCTACGGTCTGTTCTGCAGCGAGCGCAAGGATCCGGACGCGCCGAAGGGCGACACGTCCAGCGCCAACGCCAAAGGCGGCATCGCCCGCACGAAGGACCTGATCAACTGGGAGCGTCTCCCGGATCTGGCGACCCCATCGCCGCAACAACGCAACGTCGTGCTCCATCCCGAGTTCGTGAACGGCAAATACGCCTTTTACACGCGTCCGCAAGACGGCTTCATCGATACGGGCGCCGGCGGCGGCATCGGCTGGGGGCTGTCCGACAGCATGAATCCGGCGGTCGTCGACCATGAGGCGATCGTGGACGAGAAAGTGTACCACACGATCAAGGAAGTGAAGAACGGACAGGGCGCCGCGCCGATCAAGACGGACAAAGGCTGGCTGCATGTCGCACACGGCGTGCGCAACACGGCTGCAGGCCTGCGCTATGTCATCTACGCGTTCATGACCGCGCTCGACGAACCGAACCGCGTCATTCACGCCCCGGCGGGACACCTGATCGCGCCGGAAGGCATCGAGCGCGTCGGCGATGTGTCCAACGTCGTCTTTACGAACGGCCTGATCGCCGAGGAGACCGGCGAATTGTACATTTACTATGCTTCGTCCGACACGCGCTTGCACGTTGCCTCGACGACGATCGACCGGATGATCGATTATGTGTTGAACACGCCCGAGGACGGACTTCGCTCGCGCGCCAGCGTAGAAACACGCAACGAGCTGATCGCGCGCAACCTCGAGCTGCTGGAACGTCCCGAATACGCCTTTTTGAAACGCGGCTAAACGCCCGCAAGCAAAATTGAATCGGATGGGTAAAAATCCCCTAATCGGCGCATACTAATGGCCGGTTAGGGGATTTTAAGCTAAAAGTTTTTATTTGTTATCATAATAGATGACAATAAAAACAAAACGATTGCCTGTTTTTGCATAGGGAACGGCGTATAATTAGGTCATGTAAGCGATCCCAACGCAGCGCTTACAAAGCTGGAGGTTCAGCTAAAACCATCAATCTGGGGGTCATACAAATGAAGAAAAGCACGCTTGCCATCTTGTCGTTGCTGACGGCTTCCGCCGTACTCTCCGCTTGCGGCAGCAACAACAACAATAACAACGCATCTCCTTCCGCATCGGCATCGTCGTCCGCCAGCGCTTCGGCATCCGCATCCGCGTCCGCATCGAGCGGCGAAGCGAACGCCGACCTGTCCGGCAAGATTCTCGTGCTGACTCACCGTACCGACTACATCAGCGACGGCACGTTCGACAAGTACGTAGCCAAGTTCAAAGAAAAATATCCGAAGGCCGAAGTCGAATTTGAAGGTCTGACCAACTACGCTACCGACATCAACACGCGTCTGACGACCGGCGAAGCCGGCGACGTTAACATGATCCCGACGGGTCTTGCTGCAAGCGAGTATCCGAAGTACTATGAGCCGTTGCCGGACTCGATGTTCGATAACGTCTACTTCGCGGACTTCGACGCATTCGAAGGCAAGCGCTACGGCATTACTTCCGGCGTCAACACGCAAGGCCTCGTTTACAACAAGAAAGCGTTCGAAAAAGCGGGCATCACCTCGACGCCGAAGACGCTCGACGAGCTGTACGCAGACGCGCAGAAGCTGAAGGATGCCGGCATCATCCCGCTGTACATGAACTTCGGCGCGCAATGGCCGATGGGCAGCTGGGGCGAGAATTCCTACACGACCGTAGCAGGCGACGCCAAGTGGACCGATTCCTTGATCTCCACCGACACGCCGTTCACCGTTGACGGACCTTGGGGCCAACTGATCACGATCGCGCGCAAATTCGTCGAGAACAAGTGGGTCGAATCCGATCTGTCCACCAACAACTGGGAAATGTCCAAGGGCGAAGTCGCATCCGGCAAAGCCGCTATGTACTTCCTCGGCAACTGGGTTATCCCGCAAGTCATCGGCGCCGGCGCGGCTTCCGACGACATCGGTTTCTTCCCGTTCCCTTACGACAACAGCGGCAAGTACAACGCTCCGCTCGGCGGCGACTACTTCGTCGGCGTAAGCAAGGACAGCAAGAACAAGGAGCTCGCAACGGCTTGGGTCGAATTCTTCGTCAAAGAATCCGGCTATGACACCGACTCCGGCTTCATGCCTGTCGACAAGACCAAGACGCCTGCCGTACCGCAGCTGGCAGAATTCAACGCTTCCAACCCGACGTACATCGAAGGCGTCGCAGTCGACCCTCGCTACAACGAGATCGCCAAGAAGGCCGAGATCGCGCTGGGCACCGGCTCCGTCGACCAAGACCTGATCGTGGCGAAGGATCTGAAGAAAGCGTTCGACGATCTCAATGCCAAGTGGGCGAAGGCTCGCAAGGACCTCGGCTATTAAGCCGTAACCGGGTCAGCTAAACCGACGGCAACATCGAGAGCTGCAACTTCGAGAACTGCATCAAGAGTCGCATCAAAACCGCAGCAAGAACCGCAACAAGAGACGCATCAAGAGCTGCAATAAAACCGCATCAAGAGCTACAACAAGAGTCGCATCAAGAGCTGCACCAAAAGCAGCAACAAGTGTCGTATCAAGAACCGCATAGCGACGGCGCAGGACGCCGTCCAACCAAAGCCTCCCGGCAGCCGCCGGGAGGTTTTTTCGGCATTTTCGCAACGTTAAAAACACCTTGCCTCCTTGTAAATAAAGGAGCAGGGGGAAGTGGCGAGGTACGGCGAGCAAAATCTAGAAGCGTTAGCTGGGAGTCCGAGATAGAGACGGTACGGTAAATAAAAGCCTGCAACCGTGCAGGCTTTTAGCCCGAATATACGAGCGGAAGCGGAAATGCCTGCAAATCAGCATCTTTTTAACTGCGAAGTGCGAAATCTCTAAAGGAAAAGCAATAAAAGCCTGCAGATTCGCAGCCTTTTATCGCGCAAGATCCTTCCTATATGAAAAGGATGTAGATTTGCAGGCTTTATGCGTTTCTCGAGTTGGGGAAGAGGCGACGAGGTCGAGAAGTGGAGGGAGTAGAGAGGAAGCGGTGGAGTGTGGAGATGTGGAGAGACGGAGAGACGGAGAGACGGAGAGACGGAGAGACGGAGAGACGGAGAGACGGAGAGACGGAGAGACGGAGAGACGGAGAGACGGAGAGACGGAGAGACGGAGAGACGGAGAGGTGGAGAGGCGGAGGGGCAGAGAGGTGGAGAGGCGGAGAGGCGGAGAGGCGGAGAGGTGGAGAGACGGAGAGGCGGAGAGGCGGAGAGGCGGAGAGGTGGGGAGGTGGAGAGGCGGAGAGGTGGAGAGGTCGAGAGGCGGGTAGCTGGAGGCCCGAGACGCGGATCGCGAATATCGAGTGCCGCGACGAATCTAGTTCTAGCATCTCTCAGATGCTCATAGACTTCACTATCGCTTTCGCAAGCCGGAAGACAAGGTAGTCTAAGAGATCCCTGACAGGGGAAACGGAGGTGCGGGATGATCCGTGCGGCGCTATCGCATTACTTGCCGGTCTGGCACAGACAGTTCCGTAGATTTTTGGCATCGGGACGCGCATTTTTGCTTCTAAGCTTTTGCTCGATGGTCATGTTCGTCCTCCTCGGCCTGGGCGGCATCTTGCAGATTAAGCTGGCTGCCTCGCCCGCGCAATCGATGAAGGGCTTCGCGGCTTCCGTCTCGGATACGTTTTTCTCCTCCATGCTCGGGCTCGAGCTGCCGCAGATGGATAAGAAGGGCGGAGGAAGCAGGATGGACGGGGAGCGGATCGCGGCGTTTCTGCTGCGGTTTCTAACGGACGTCAATCCGGGCGATCCGAAAAGCCTGCTTGCGGCCGAGATGCCGGGTGCGGGCGGGGACGAGCCGATCTTGTTCCGGACGGGCTCCGGCGGCTCGGACAGCGCGCCGGAAGATTACAGCCCGCCGGCCACGGATTCGACGGACGATCCCGGTACGGACACGGGGACCCAGCCAGGCGGAGGCACGGACAAGCCGGATCCAACCGCAAAGCCCGAGCCGGACCAGAACGGAGAGACTGCCAACCCGGCGCCTACGCCCGATAAGGAGGCTTCGCCGGGCGAGTCGAAGACGACCGAAGGCCGCAAAGTCGTATTTATCTATCATTCTCACAACCGCGAATCCTACTATCCCGAGCTGCCGCCTAGCACCAAGGATCCGAACTCGGGCAAGGTCAACGTAACGTCGGTCGGCAAGCGCCTCGCGGATCAGCTGGAGAAGCGGGGGATCGGCGCGCTGCACTCTTCCAAAGATTACGCCGGCACGGTTAAAGACTACGATTGGAACCAATCCTACAAGTATTCCAAGCAGACGGTCACGCAGGCGATGGCAGGCGACAAGGACTTGACCTTTTTCTTCGATATTCATAGAGACTCGCTTCGCCGCAAGGAATCGACCGTCACGATCGGCGGCAAGGATTACGCGCAAGTGTTTTTTATCATCGGTCAGCGCAATCCGAACTGGAAGCAGAACGAAAGCTTCGCCAACGAGATCCACGAAAAGCTGGAGTCGACCTATCCCGGCCTATCGCGCGGCATCTGGGGCAAGACGGCCGCCACAGGCAACGGCGAATACAATCAGTCGCTGGCGCCGGACAGCGTGCTTATCGAGATCGGCGGCGTCGACAATACGCTCGAGGAATGCTACCGCACGGCAGACGCGCTTGCCAAGACGATCGCGGATCTGTATTGGCAGAATCAGCATGCAGAAGCAGCGGATGCCGGCAAGAACGACGCGGCCAAGGCTGGTTAACGGAGGAGATCCGAAATGGGACGTTCGCTCACAAGATTCGCGTTGCTGTCGGTGCTGATCGGCCTTGCGATCCTGTTCGGGATGGAGCTGGCGGACGACGGCATCCGTACCGTGTACGGGCCGATTAACGATGGTACGGCGACCGTCGGCAACGGGACCGCCGCAGACAGCCGCGCCGAGCAGCGCAGCCGCTATTATGCCGAAGAGCCGCAAGGCATCGCCTACGAGGGCGAAAACCGGAATGCTGGCGCGACGAGAGATGGCGCAAAAGCAGGCGGATCGTCTGATGCGACGCGAACGCAGACGAATCAAGCGGCAAGCGACGAGGATCCGTACGCGATCCCGCGGCCCGACGGCGAGCCGCTGGTCGACAGTCTGGCGGACAAAACCGCTTCCGCGCTGCAGTCGCTGTCCCAGGGCGGCGTGCGTGCGGTCGTTTCCTTGTTCGACAAATTGTCCGGTTCATAAGGTCTATTGCCGAGGGAGATAGTCTGCGACTATTTTCCTTTTTGTGTGATTTGAGTTACAGAAATGCGAGAGGTGCGAATAGTAATATCGTACCAGTAAAGAGAAGCTCGCAAGAGAGAATCGGGAGTGAGAGACTGTGCGGGTAGTTCGTGCAGACCAGCTGCAAGAAGGCGACAAGCTCGGCCGCAGCATTTATACGGAGGACGGCCGGCTTATATTGAGGCAGGGAGTCGTGCTGGACAAACGGCTCATCGAAGCCATAAAAAAACGAAATCTTCGTTATTTGTCGATCGAGACGACGCCGGCGTACGGCGCGGATCCGCGCGCGCTGAAGGAAAACTTGCGGATTCAGATGAAAGGGCTGCTGACGCTCGTGCTCGATACCGTGAGGCGCGGCGGACCCGTCCCCGTCGACGAAGTTCTGTCGTGGTCCGAGCATATGGCTGGCATCGTCATGGAGGAGCGCGACCTGCTCTATCATTACGAGGATCTGCTGCGAGGGGACGGCGACCTGGTCGCGCACAGCGTGAATGTCTGTTTCCTCGCCATGCTGACCGCCAAAGCGCTCGGTTACGGCAAGCATCGGATCCAGGGCGTGGCCGTCGGGAGCCTGCTTCATGATATCGGCCTGTTCAAGCCGCATGACGGCACGATGATCATCAACCATCCGCAGGCCGGCTACGAGCTGCTGCGGCAGTATCCCGGCCTGACGCCCGCAGCGCTCCAAATCGTCGTGCAGCATCACGAGCAGCTGGACGGCAGAGGATTTCCGTATGGGACCAAAGGCGCGGAGCTGTCGGAGGAAGCCCAGATCTGCGGCCTGTGCAGCGAATTCGATTATTTTATGAACGATAAGCTCGCGGACAAGCTTCCTTGTGGAGGAATCGAGTACGTGATGTCGAAAATAGATACATCATACAGCTATGCGGTCGTCCGCGGCTTCCTTAAGGCATTCGTTCCGTATCCGGTCGGCACCGAAATCCGTCTGACCGGCGGATTGCACGCGACGGTCGTCGAATTGAACCAAGGACACCTGGCCAGGCCGGTCGTCCGTTTGAACCAGTTCGGCACGAAGTTCAACTTGATGGAGCATCCAAGCTTTATGGTGGAGGCTGTCGTATAAGCGGACATACGGCGAGCTGCCACACACGCGCAAGGGGGCAAATATGCCGATTACCGCCAGCAAGCTGAGGGCAATTCCTTTTTTCAAAGGCATCGATCCCGGATTGTTCGACCGCGTCCTCCCGTACGTTCAGGAAAAAGTGTACCGCAAGGGCTCGATCATTTTCCTCGAGGGCAGCGAAGGGGACGAGATTTATTTCATCCTTTCGGGCTCGGTCAGCATTCATACGATCAACAAATCCAAAAAAGTCGTGCTCGCGTTTTTCCACGAAGGCGACTATTTCGGCGAGATGGCGCTCATCAAGCCCGGCCTCGTCCGCTCGGCGACCGCGGAGACAGCGTCACAGACCCGTCTGCTGTCGCTTCGGCGAACGCATTTCCAGCTGCTTTTCGAGAACGACCGCAATCTGCTCCACTACTTGGTCGAAGATACGATGAACCGTCTCCGCAAGGCCAACCAGCAAATTTACGATTTGACCTTTCTTAGCGTCCGCTCGCGGATCATCAAGCGTCTGGCCAACTGGTGCGAGGAATTCGGCAATGCCGCAGACCCGGGAGCGCCCGTGCGCATTCCAATCAAGCTCACGCATCAGCAGCTCGCCGATATGGTCGGCGCCGTGCGGGAGACCGTGTCCAAGGTGCTGCAGGACATGCAGGACGAGGGGCTGATCGAGATCGAGCAGAAGATGATTCAGGTCAAGGACCGGGCCGGGCTCGAAAAATGGCTTGTGAACGAGATATAACTTGTGTTAAGTTAAATCTAACTTTGTTTATCTTAAGGGGAACGACTTGATGTCTGCGATGGTTCTTAACTGATCAATTGGATAGCCCGTTAGCGAGCGCAGGGACGGTCGAAGCGATTCGACCCGTTTATTTTGTTGCGCTCGACTAGCGGCTCTGATTGCCGGGGAGGAACTGTCCGACATTCCGTCCGTCGCTGCGGCGAGGAGCGGGAATGCGAACCGTGCCGATCAGGTACGGTTTTTTTGCGTTCTTTGCCGCGTTCGATCCATGCCCATTTCCCTTAAACAAAGGAGCACCCCCTAATCATGAGAACCCATTCCCTCGAAAAGTTAGAATATATGCGCGCCATCGAAGCGGTAACCACTCGTACGACCACTTATATGGGACGCAAGCTTGCGGAGCGACTCGAACCGCTGCACGACGCCCGCGTCATTGCCGCCCGCCTCGGCGAGACCGAAGAAGCGCGCGCGATGCTGGAGAAAGGCATGCACGTACCGCTGCCATCTATGGAAGGCATGGAGGAGCTGCTTGCGCTGCTCGGTACCGGCTACGTGCCGGGCGAGCAGCAGTTTGGCCAGCTGGCGCAATTCGTGCGCAGCTGCGGACAGCTCCGCAAGTTCATGGCGTCAAAAGCGGATACGGCGCCAGCGGTTGCCGGCTATGCGTCGTCGATGCATGAGCTCGGCGCGTTGCTGGACGAGATCGAGCGCAGCATCGATCGCGGCCGTATATTGGACGGGGCCAGCCAGGAGCTCGGCCGCGTCCGGCGCAAGCTGCGGCAGGCGGAGGAGAAGCTGCAGAAGCGACTGGACGGCTTGCTGTCCAAGCACGCCGAGCATCTGCAGGAGCGAATCGTCAGCTCGCGGGGCGGACGATTCGTGCTGTCCGTGAAAAAAGAGCACCGCCGAAAGGTGCCCGGCACGGTGCTGGACGAATCGGCCAGCGGTCAAACCGTATTCGTGGAGCCGTCCGAGACGGTCGGCCTGCAGATGGACCTGTCCGCGCTGCGGGCGGAGGAGCAGCGCGAGGAGCTCCAGGTGCTCGCCAGGCTGACCGGCGAGGCCGAGCTTGCGCTGCCGCAACTGTCGGTAAATGCGGAGGCGGTCGGGCACTACGATTTCCTGTTCGCCAAGGCCAGGTGGGCGCTTGCGATCGGCGCGCTGCCGCCGGCGCTTACCGACGACGGCACGTTCGAGCTGCGCGGGGCACGGCATCCGTTCCTTAGCGCGAGGCCGGTGCCGCTCGACATCGCTATGGACGCGAGCTATCGGTCGCTGCTTATCACCGGACCGAATACCGGCGGCAAGACGGTCGCGCTGAAAACGGTCGGCTTGCTGACGCTGATGGCGCAGACGGGCCTTCTGATCCCGGCGGCTGCGGGCAGCCGCGTCGGGCTGTTCCGCGCGATCGAAGCGGATATCGGCGACGGACAGAGCTTGGACCGTTCGCTCAGCACGTTTTCGTCGCATATCCGCAACGTTACCGATATCCTTTCCGTCGCCGACCGCTCGACGCTCGTGCTGCTTGACGAGCTGGCGACAGGGACGGATCCGGGCGAAGGCGTCGGACTGTCGATCGCCGTGCTCGAGGAACTGTACCGTCGAGGGTCGGCGGTGCTCGCGACGACGCACTTCAACGAGATTAAAGAATACGCGCGGCTCGCGCCTGGCTTCCGCAATGCCCGGATGGCGTTCGACGAGGATACGCTGCAGCCGCTCTATCGGTTAGATATGGGGGAGGCGGGCGATAGCTATGCGTTTGTCATCGCCCGCAAATTCGGCATCGGCGAAGACATCATCGACCGGGCGAAGGAGATCGCGCGAGGGCTCAAGGGCGCTGTGCGCGACCGACCGCACGGCGATGGGCTGCGCGAAGGCGTGCAGGGGATCGTCCCTGCGGCAAATGCCGACGCGGATGTAGCCATGCGGCCTGCGGCGGAAGACGGCCAGAACGACAAGGTACTTGCAGGGGGCGGTCACGGCGTAGCGGGCGCGTTGAGCGAACGCGAGGAGACCGCGGCAGCGCCGCCGCCGGAGCTCGGCGTCGGCGACGTCGTCTGGATCCCGTCGCTCGGGCAGCGCGGCGTCGTCTACCGGCTAGCGGACGAGCGAGGGAACCTGATCGTCCAGGTCCGGGGCGTCAAGCAGCTCATTAATCGCAAGCGCGTGCGGCTGCAAATCGAGAGCAAGCACCTGTACCCGGACGATTACGACATGGATATCGTCTTCGATACGATTGAAAATCGCAAGAAACGCAATCTTATGGCCAAGCGGCACGTTGAAGGACTGAAGATCGAGCGGGAAGAGCTCGAATAAAACAATAAGCCACAAATCAGGCCGCAAATCGCGAACCGCTTCTCTTCGGAGAGGCGGTTTTATTATGGACCGCGACGAAGTCCATCCGCCGCAAATCGAATTAATGCGCCTTCCTTTGGCGAGGCGGAGGGACACAGGAGCCGTTATTCGCCCCCGTTTCCCCTTGTACACGACCCATTCGGACCAGAGTTCCGTTATTCGCCCTACGAAGCCGGGATATCCGCTCATTGGACTATGTTAGCGTACCCTGTGTCCGCGAAGCTTTCAAAATCTATGGTTTTACAGTAAATAACGGATCGTGCGTCCTTACTTCGCAGCTAGCCCGTCCTCGCATTGCGCTGTCCTCGCCGCCAATTAAATTCTATAACTCGACACGATCCTCTGTTAAAATGTTGTAAAAATCGGATCGCGGGAAGTGGGACGGCCATGGCAGCTGGCGCGCGGAGGCTTTACAAGCGCATGATCGCGGATATTAGCATTTTCAATAAAATTTTCTACGGTATTTTGATCATCGTCGTAGTCGTACTTGCCGTCTCCGGATTTTTCTCGTTTTCTTATTCGCGCGGCATCTACGAGCGGGAGGCCGCGAGCAGCGCGGCAAGACTGGTAGACAACATCAATACCGGCTTCGAGGACAATCTGGATCAGGTAGACCGCATCATCCAGTCGATCTATGCGGAGACGGATTACGCGGACTCTAACAATACGTTAAAAAAAGTGCTCGCGACGCCTTCCTTTGCCGGTTACGGCGAGGAATTGAACGCGATCAAGGTGGTCGGCAATTTTTTTCAACGGTTGATGTATCTCCGCAAAGACTTCAACAGCATTTACCTGTACGCTACCCCGGAGAAGTCTTTCTCCTACGCCCTCTTCGGCACGAATAAGCTCGCGTACGATCCGACCGGCGAAGACTGGTACCGGCAGACGGTAGCGGCCGACGGCAAGACGAGCATTTTTGCCCCGCACCGACCCTATCAGCTCAACTATGACAAGCCCGTCATCTCCTACTCCAGACTGCTTAAAAATATCGACACGCGCAACGCGGCGCCCTACGGGGTCATTTTAATCGATCTCTCGATGGATTCGCTAAGCAGCCTCGTCGACAAGGTCAATCTCGGCGCTGAGACAGGCGTGCTGTTTCTGGACGATGCAGGAAGGTCCATCTATACGACGCATCCGTCTTACGAGGAGGAGGCGCTGGGCAAGATCGACCGGGCAAAGCTTGCCGGGTCCACGGAAGGCAAGCTGACTTTAACGTTGGCCGGCGCCAAGTACCTCGTCTCTTATCGAACATCGGAGATTACGGGCTGGAAGCTGCTGACGTTCACGCCTTTCGCCGCGATCGAGAAAGGTTCCGACCGGCTCCTTATTTTCACGTTGATGCTCGGAATCGTCGCGTTGCTGTTCACGGCGCTGCTCACCTACGGGTTTTCCAGGCTGCTGTTCAAGCCGATCCTCAAGCTCCAGCGCGGGATGGGCAAGGTCAAGCTGGGTCAGTTCGACTTCCAGCTCGCGCATGGCGCGAACGACGAGCTTGGGCAGCTTGTGGGCAGCTTTAACACGATGGTGGCGACGATTAAGTCGCTTATTACGGAGAAGTACGAGGAACGGCTCGCCCGCCGGGAAGCGGAATACAGGTTTTTGCAGGCCCAGATCAATCCGCATTTTATTTACAATACGCTCCAGATCATCAGCAGCATGGCGGTCGTACACAAAGTGCCCCATATCAATACCGCGGCGAAAAGCCTGGCCCGCATGATGCGGTACAGCATCTCGGAACGAACTGGCCCCGTCGCCGTGAAGGATGAGCTGGACGCGGTGACCGGGTATCTGGATATCCAGAAGCTGCGATTCGGCGAGCTTCTCGACTACGAGACGGCTATCGACGACGCGCTGCGCAACGCGCCGATGATGAAGCTCGTCATGCAGCCGATCGCGGAAAACGCGGTGAGCCATGGAATCGAGCCGACGGGCCGGCGAGGGGTGATCCGCATCTCCGGCAGGCAGAACGGCGACCGGCTGCGCATCGAGATCCGCGACGACGGCGCCGGGATGCCGCCGGAGCGGGTCGCCGAATTGACTCGCAGGCTTGATGCGCCAGATGTCGGCGAAGATGCGAATGAGGCGGATCGGCTCCATACCAACGTGGGGCTGCGAAATATTCATCGGCGAATCAAGCTCTTTTACGGCGAGTCCTACGGCATTTCGATCGAGAGCGAGCCCGGCGCGTGGACGGTTGTAGCCGTCGAATGGCCGATGGCGGCAAAAGAGACTGGCGGCAAAGGGAATGCGAAAGCGTCACAGGACGGCAGGAACAGAAAAGAGGGTGATCCGGTATGATTCGGGCATTAGTCGTTGACGACGAGGCGTGGGTTCGGCTGGGATTGCGCGAGCAAATTGATTGGAAAGCGCTCGGGATCGAGATCGCCGGCGAGGCGGGGAACGGCCGGGATGCGCTCGAGATGATCGGGTCCTTGCGCCCGGATATCGTACTCTCCGACATCCGCATGCCGCTCATGGACGGCATTGAACTGATGGAGACCATTCATAAGGAACACCCCGATATCCTGATCGTTGTCATTAGCGGCTATTCGGACTTCGAGTACGCGAGGAAGGCCGTCACGTTCCAGGTGTTCGACTATATTCTGAAGCCGATCGAAGAAGATCAGCTCGAGGCCGTGCTCATTCGCGCGGTCGACAAGCTCGATGAACGAAAGCGGGCGCGAGACGACCTGCATCGCATGGACAGGCGTTTGAGAGAAAACGGCGCACTCGCTGAGGAACGGCTGTTGACCCGCCTGGCGGAAGGAGCGGAGGACCACGTTCCGTCGTTGCTTGCAAAGCTGGACCGCAGCGGCATTCGACTGTCGGGCTCTTGCTTTGCGGCAGCCGTATTCCGGGCGGCGAACGAAGAGCAAGTGTCTGCCGCTCGCTTCGGCGGCGATCGCGAACTCGCAGGCTACGCGCTGTTTAATCTGATTCGGGAGCACTTCGGGGAGACGGCTAACCATTTTCTCTTCAGGCATGGCGACAGGCGCGAAGAGATCGTCCTGATCGCGGGCTGCGGTTCCCGTGAAGAGGGTATGGCGCTGCTGGAGGCGCTGCAGGTTAAGAGCATAGAGGCTTCTTCCGACGCCCGTTCTTTTCTGGACATGGAGCTGTACGTCGGCTTCGGCGGACTCGCCGACGACCCGAAGCAGATCGCCCGCGCGTACAGGGAGGCTGCGGCTGCGGTACTCTATGCGGGCATTGAAAGCGAGACCCGCATCGTCTTTTACGCTTCCCTGGCCGGCCGCAGCCGCTACTACGTTTACCCGGAGGATAAGGAGAAGGCGTTCCTGCACTATCTGGACAACGGATACCGGATACAGGCACTGGCGTGGATCGACAGCGTACTGGCAGAAATCCGCGCAGATCGCACGTATCATCCGCTCAGCCTTCGGATGACTTCGCTGGAGCTGGCCATGAACCTGCGGAGGGCGTCTTTGTCCTGCCCGCCCGCCGGCGGCGAGCTGCTGCAGGAGTCGCACACGCACAATAAATTAATGCGCGAGTTGTTCACATATGCCGACATCGTGCGCTGGCTTAGAGCAGAGACCGACCGTACGCTGGACCGGATCGCATCCGTGAAGAAGACCGGTTCGCGGCGCACGCTCGACGACGTCGTCGACTATGTCGGCAAGCACTATTGCGAGGAAATTAACCTGAACGGGGTAGCGGAGCGGTTTTACATGAGTCCGGCCTACTTGTCCCGCATCTTTAAGCAAGCCTACAACGAAAATTTTAATGAATACCTGAACCGCATGCGGATGGACGCGGCGGCCAAGCTGCTGCACCAGCCCGATCTGAAGCTCGAGGACGTATCCGGCATGGTCGGCTACGGCAACGTAAGCTACTTTTTGAAGAAGTTCAAGGAGCGGTACGGCTGTACGCCGACCGCGTACAGAAGACTGCATGCGCGGGCGAAATAGCGAATGAAGTAGGAATATTGCAATCGTTTCGGACAGATTTGTTGATTTTGGCGCGGTAAGAATCCCTCTATGATGTTGATACGGGGCAGACAACGCCTTTGATAAAGAAAAGGGAGGATTCGCCATGAAAAAGCTGTCCATGTTAGCGCTTGCGGC
Organism: Cohnella sp. GCM10012308; assembly: GCF_042649185.1. NCBI lineage: Bacteria > Bacillati > Bacillota > Bacilli > Caryophanales > Paenibacillaceae > Cohnella > Cohnella sp. GCM10012308. Next base: position 74,174 of record NZ_JBHRYU010000031.1, on the reverse strand, counting down.
TGTGATGACATCCGCGGCATTGGCAGGCTGCGGAAGCAACGATTCTTCGGACAAGCCGGCCGCATCGTCGGCCGCCGCCAGCTCGTCGGAAGGAACGACGCCATCCGCCGCGTCCGGCAAACCGGTCACCTTGAAGTTTATGACCTATACGTACGCGGACCGCACCAAATCGACGGACGCCTGGATCAAGGACATGAAGGACAAGCACAATATCACGATCGAGCTGCAGAACGTACCGACCGACCAGTACGAGACGGCCGTCAAAACCAAATTGGCCGCGGGCGATATTCCCGACCTGCTTATGACGCACACGATCTCGAAGGATCTTACGCTATACGGCACGCAGATGGACCCCGATCTGTTCCTCGATATTTCGGACGTCCCGTCCGTCTCTCAATACATTCCCTCGGTCGTCGCCGACGCGAAGGACAACAAGGCGGGCAAGCTGTATTTCGTCCCCGTTTCGACTAACGCGCTGGGCGTTCTGTACAACAAGAAAACCTTTTCGGACAACGCCATCGCCGTGCCGACCGACCGCCAGGCGTTCGAAGCGGCGAGCGACAAGCTCAAGAGCGCGGGCCTCATTCCGATCGCGGGCGGATTCAAAGACTCGTGGACGACCCAGATCATTCCGTTTATCGCCTACGGCCAGTATATCAACGCCAAGGATATGACGACGCGGATCAAGATCGCCGACGGTACGATGAAGGCGTCGGATATCGCGGACGACTTCAAGAAGGTGCTCGCCGTACAGCAGGACTGGCGGGACCGCGGCTACTTCCCCAAGGACTTCCTCGGCACCGACGCCAACGTCGCGAGCACCATGGTCGGCACGGGCAAGGCGGCCATGCTGGTCAGCGGCACCTGGCAATACAAGGCGATCCAGGATGCGGACCCCAAGGCGCAGATCGGCTTCTTCGCCCTTCCGCTCAACGGGCCGGGAGAGAAGACAGTCGTGCCGACGAGCGCCTCCGGCGGACTCGTCATCAGCGCGAAGACCGCGAATCCGGAAGCCGCCAAGCTGGCGATGGATGTCTACCTTAGCGCAGAAAACCAAACCCGCATCATGACGGATCTCAACGGCATCCCGACCAATACGCAGGTCAAGGTCGATAATGCGTTCGTCGCCGATATCAACGCGGCGATGGCGGCGGGAGACGTACAGCCCGACTGGTGGGGCGTCAACTATTATCACCCAGCCAGTCTGTCCGGCTTCGCGCCGGATAAGGAATTCCAGAGCTTGCTTGCAGACGGCACGACGCCGGAGCGGTTCATCGAGGACTACGACAAAGGCATTGCCCAGGCGCTCGAAGCCGCCAAATAAGCGTCCCCTTAACATTGCGATCATCTTGATGCACGAACGAACTTGAAGCAAGTGGCAGGCATTCTCTCCTAATGCCTGCCACTTGCTTCAAGAGGAAGGGATTGTCCGCCATGAAGCCTTACGGATCAGGCCGCTTCAAGCTCGGTTACGAGCTGGGCTGGCTGCTGTTTCTGCTGCCCGCTTTAATTTTCTACCTCTGTTTCTCCCTGTTTCCAATGCTAAGCTCCACCTATTACTCGTTCACGGATTGGAACGGCGTCACCAGCAAGTTCATCGGTCTGGACAATTATGCCGAGATGTTCCGGGATCGGATGATACTGACCGCTTTCTGGAATACCGCGCAGTTTACCGTCACGATTACCATTTTGCAAAACTTGTTCGGCCTCCTTCTTGCGCTGCTTCTCGTCCGCCGGTTTGCCGGCGCGAACTTTATGCGGTCGATGTTTTTCCTGCCGAGCATTTTCAGTACGCTGTTGATCGGTTACGTATGGAGCTTCATGCTGGAGCCTAATATGGGCGTCGTCAACAACTTGCTGGCGAACTTGCGTCTTGAGCGCCTGCAAGTAGGCTGGCTGAGCGATCCGTTCTGGGCCAAGTGGGTGATCTCGCTCGTCACGACTTGGCAGTTTATGGGCTATTCGATGGTGATTTATATCGCCGGTTTGCAGTCGATCAATCGGGAGCTGTACGAATACGGCCAGCTTGAGGGCGCGATCGGCTGGAAGAAATTTATTCACATCACGTTCCCGCTCGTCGCACCCGCCTTTACGATCAACATCGTGCTGAGCCTGATCGGCAACCTGCAAATATTCAACCAGATTTACGTGCTGACCGGCGGCGGTCCCGGCTATCAGACCGAATCTGTTGCCTCGATGATCTATCATCTCGGCTTCGGCTCCGGCGGCAGCGGCCGGTGGGGTTACGGCTCGGCGATGTCGATCGTGCTGTTTCTGTTCATTCTCCTGCTGACGACCGTTTCGGTCACGCTTCTGCGCAGAAGGGAGGTCGAGCTATGACCGCAGCGAATCGCCGATTTTCCGACTATGTACGACGCGCTTCGTTATGGGTGCTATGCGTCGTCAATCTCTATCCGGTGCTGCTCGTGCTGATCTCTTCCGTCAAGACCAAGCGCGATCTGTCATTGTCGCCTTACGGCTTGCCCAAAGCAATGACGTTCGAGTACTTCTCGGCGGCGTTCCGCACGATGCACTATTTTCGCTCGATCGGCAATACCGCCTTCATCGGCTTCGTCTCGATCGCCGTTACCGCGACGATCGGCGCGATGGCGGCCTATGCGATCGCAAGAAGGGCCAACCGGTTCTACAATGCGATGTATCTCCTGTTTCTGGCGGGCCTGATCATACCGTTTCAGATGACGATGATTCCGCTGTACAAGATCATGCTCACGTTCCATCTCATCAGTACCTATCACGGCATTATTTTTATTTACCTTGCGGCGCTGGCCCCGTTTACGGTGTTTCTGCTCAGCGGCTTCGTCAAGTCGGTGCCGCGCGAGCTGGAAGAAGCGGCTCGCATCGACGGCTGCGGACTGTACGGCACGTTTTTCCGCATTGTCCTGCCGCTGCTGAAGCCGGCGCTTCTGACCGTCTCGATCCTGAATTTGTTTACGATCTGGAACGATTTCCTGATGCCCATGCTCTACCTTCAGGACAGTGCCAAGTTGACCATCACCGTACAACTCGCATCGTTTCAGGGGATGTACTTTAACGACTGGTCGCTCATCTTCGCCGGCGTTTGCATGATCGTCTTCCCCATGATCGTGGTCTATCTATTCGCGCAACGATTCATCATCGAGGGCATCACCGCCGGAGCCGTCAAAGGCTGAACAAGGCGCCCGGCGATCCAATACAAGGGAGGCTGCATGATGACGGGAACGTGGTTGAAAAGATTGGGAATCGGGGCGGCGGGAATGGCCGCCGTCGCGCTCGGGGCGCTGCTGCTTAGGCCGGAGCCGACATACGCGGCGGTCAACGTGAATGTGAGTCTGAACAACGCCACCCCCGCTTACGGCGGTACGGTCGTCGGAATCGGGGGACAGACCGATCCGTTCATGTTCTTTCCTCACGAGCAGATCCGGGGCGTATCGGACGACGACTTCGCCGTTTTGATGTCGCGGATCAAAAAGGGCGGCATCAGCTTCGTACGGATGTGGATCCAGGTCGACTGGTGGGAGCCGATCAACGACAACAGCGATCCGAATACGATGAACGACGCCGGCTTCGCCTGGAACAGCCCTGAGATGACAAGTCTCAAACGGTATTTGTCGGCGCTCAAGGACGCCGGCGTGGACGTCGAGCTCAACACGATGATCAACGATCCGAGTAAACTCTATCCCTGGCTGTTGTGGGACAATTGGGGCGACGCGCTGCCCGCCGACGACAAGCGGCCCGAATTCGCGGAGAGCATGGCTGCGCTGGTCAAGCATCTGGTCGTGACCGAAGGCTATACCAACGTCAAGTTCCTCTCGCTGTACAACGAGCCTGAAAATATTATTACCGTGCCTCCCGGCAAGGACAGGCTCGGATACTACAAGCAGGTGTATCAAGATGTGGCGAACCGTCTGTCCGCCGAAGGGCTGTCCTCCGCGATCAATCTGTCCGGCATCGAGGTCGGCTTCCTCGATACGCTCGGCCAACCTTGGTTCGAGAGCTTCACGCAGACGATGGGCGATTACATGGACGCCTATACGACGCACGCCGGGCCATCGGTATCGCAGCTGATGGACGGCAGTTTCTCAGACCGTGTCGCCTCATGGACGGCAATGAAAAATACGAATGACGCGAACGGCAGCGTTAAGCCGTTCATGTTCACCGAGATGGGGGCGCTCGAGACCCGCAGCGTGGCCCTGGACGGATTGCACTTCGCAAGCGAGATCGCGGACGGCCTGCGCAATGGCGTTGCCGGATTTTCCAAGTGGCGTTTATACGACGACTGGTATTCGGCGCTCGTAGGCGCGAATCAGACGATGACGGGTTCTGGCGACTACGGCTGGGGCGCGATTAACGGCAAGCAGGAGCATTTTACGCCCAAGCCTTCCTACTATGCGATGTCGCTGATGGCCAAGTTCATACCGAAGGGCTCGACGACCTATACGACGGCGTCCAGCAATCCGCTTGTCGTGCCTGCCGTCGTCTCTGCGCCGGGCGGCAAGCATACGGTCGCCGTCGTGAACTGGAGCTCCGAGCCGGCGTCCGTCAGCTTCGCGCTGCAGAGCGCGCTGAGCACGACGTTTAAGGTATACAAATACGACGAGTCGCAGCAGCTCGACGGGCTGGGCAAGTTTCCGGCCAGCATCGGGACGAAAAACGTGAGCGGCACCGCCTTCAGCGACACGATTCCGCCGAGGACGCTCTACGTCTACACGGATATCCCGGATGCGATCGCGCCGGCGCAGGTGACCGGAGCAGCCGCTTCGGCCGCAGCGAAGACAGCGACGGTCACCTGGACGGCCAATATGGACACGGACCTGGCCTACTACAAAATCTATCGATCCGAGACCGGCGGCTTCGCGCCTTCGGAAGCGAATTTGATTGACGAGGTATGGATCCAGACAGGCGCCAGCCCCGTCTATCGCGACCGGAATGTCGCGCCGGGACGGACGTATTACTATAAGGTGGCGGCGGCCGATACGTCCGAGAATGTCGGTGCGGCATCGGCCCAGGCTAGCGCGACCGTGCCGCCGGAGAGCTTCGGCAATGCGCTCACGCTCGCGAACAATGCTTCCGGTCAATATTACGAGGTGGCGAGCACGTACGACGGCGGCTACAAATACCGCATATCCAAGGCTTCGGGCGGCGGATTGTACGTCGAGGACGCGGACGGCACCTCTTGGACGAACATCGCGGGCGGCGGCTTCACGTATCCGATGGTGTACAAGTACGATAGCGGCGCCTTCACCGAGCAGCTGGCGAACGGTAGCATGGAGAGCGGCGCGTCCGCGCCGGACGGCTGGTCGAACTGGACAAGCGGCGGCGGCACGCTGACCTGGGATTCGAGCGTCTCGCATACGGGCGGCCGTTCGCTTAAGGTAACCAATACGGCGGACACGCAGAACAGCGCTTGGCTGCAGGCCATTCCGAACGTGACGCCGGGCACCAATTTTGAATTCGGCTATTGGATGAAGCTAGAGAACGTATCGCTGATCGGTTACGAAGGTCAAGGCGCCAGTGCGGTCATCGTTTTCAAAGACGCCGCCGGCAATCAGCTCGCCAGTACGGGCGAGCTGGATTCCAAGAAGGATACCCACAGCTGGTTTTACAACAACATCTCCGTCAAGGCCCCCGCCGGGACCGATTCCGTCCTTATCCAGCTGCGTATCTACGGCTCGGCCGGCACCGCCTGGTTCGACGACGTCAGCCTCGTCAAGTCCGGCACCAAGGTGATTCCCGATCTGACGAACGGCCCGACGTCGGTGACGGCGAACGATCTCGGCGCCTCGCATAAGCAAATCGTCACCGTGCAAGGGAGCGAGACGCTCACGTACGACTTCTATCCGGACCGCATCGAGATGAAGGTGACGGGCCCTCAACCCGGCGGCTATCTGATCGAAGAAGCGGGATATCCGTACAAGTATGGCGGACGCGCGTTATGGCCGGACGGCACCATCGGCGACCTGGCTTCGATCGGTCTCTGGAAAAGCGTGCAGAAGAGCGTCTCTTCCGTAGCGCTGCAGCAGTTCAACACGCCGTATCAGATCAAGTATGGGTTCGGCGGGACGAAGGCGGTGTCGGTCCAGAACGGCTACCGGATCCGAGGCTACTACCCGCGGTTCCAGGTGAACAGCGGGGAAGTCTATACGATTACATTTCCGAAGACAAATATGGGCACCAATGCAGGCATGGAGACGGGAACGGGCACAGCCGCGCCGGCAGGATGGTCAAGCTGGACGGGCAGCATCGGCGCCTTCTCCTGGGACGGCACAACCGCGCATACGGGAGCGAAGTCGGTGAAAATCGTCAATGCTGCGACGGCGAACTCCGCATGGCTGCAGGTTGTCGCGAATCCAGAGCTCAACAAGGAGCTTAACGTTTCGGGCTGGGTGAAAACTTCGGGAGTCACAGGTACGAACGGCGCGATGATCGCGATCGAAGCCAGAGACGCTTCCGGCACGATCATAGCCGAGCAGTGGACGCCGGTCGTGACCGGCACGCAGGACTGGACCAAGGTGAGCGCGCGCTTCACGCCGCCGGCGGGGACCGTGTCCATCAATATCGGCGGACGGCTGTGGACGGCTGCCGGCACCGCATGGTTCGACGATATCGTCGTCGCTCCTGCGGACAACGGGGCTAACAATCCGGGCGCGGAGACCGGAGCTGCCGCGCCGGAAGGATGGAACACGTGGACGACGGCAGGCACGCCGTTCAGCTGGGATTCGGCGGAGCACCACGCGGGCGGGCGCTCGCTCAAGATCGTAAACGGAGGTGCGGCATACGCGTCCTGGAATCAACTGCTGCCAAGCGTAGCGCGGGGCGGCGAATACGAGTTCGGCGGCTGGGTGAAAACCTCGGCCATTGCAGGCGCCGGCGGCGCGGCCATCGCGGTTTCGGCCAAGGACTTCGACGGGATCATCGTGCAGGAAGCCAGGACTTCGTATGCGACAGGCACCAACGGCTGGACGTACGTGAGCGGGAAGATCGTGCTGCCGCCGAATACCGAGTACGTCTATCTGGAGAGCCGGGTGTGGAACGCCTCCGGCGCGGCCTGGTTCGACGATTTGACGTTCAAACTGGTACGGAACCGGTAAAGACTGATCGGCTGCGGGCGTTTTATAGAGAATGCCATCAAATTGAGAAGGCGAAAGGTGAGGACTCGCTTTGCAAAAATCGATCACCGTACATTGGGAGGTGGCGTCCGTGCAGGGGACCGTCGGCATTGCCGGCGGTTCTTTGCTCGGGGCTCGATTCGTTCGCGGGAGCGGCAGCCTTGCCGGAGACGCTTTTGAAGGGAGCGGCAAGGGTGGCGTTGCTTTGCAACTGGAACTTGCGGGCGCTGGGGCTCGCGGAGCGGGAGCGGCGATTGTCAGCCTGCGGACGGCGGCGAATCCGTTTTCATTTTTCCTGCGGGACGTCGACGCGGCGAATCCGATCGTGATTCCCGCGTACGGCATCGCCGTCACGACAGCGGACGACGGACGAAGCTATGGGGAGCTGCGGAACGCCGTATCGCTTCGAACGCGGGAGGGCCAAGTTCCTTGCGAGCGAGAGCCGAGCTTCGGGGAGGCTGCCGCCGTCGTCAAAGAAAAGCAGCTTGGCACATGGCTTGGTATCGGACGCGACATCCGTCTGTTCGGCGTCGGCTTCGCGGAGTACGATGCGCAGTCGTACGACTGGATCGAGCCGCGGCTGCATGCGCGCCGGGTATCGCTGCCCGAGAGCGGGGACGCGCCGGTGCGCTACAACTTCCGCTTCGGCCGCGGCGACGGCTGCAGGCGGGCCACGACGCGGCGCCTTGCGGACGGGAGGCTGCCGATCCTGCATGGCGAGGTCGACGACGGCGATATGCTGTATCGCACGACAGCCTTTGCTGCGCTGGAGCGCAACTTGCTTACGGAGGCGCATGTGCGCGGCACGCATCACTGGACGGCGGCCGGGCATACGTCCGGCATCACGTTCACTGCGGAGCAGCAGGCGGCCTATGACGCGCTGCTGGCGCCGGAACTGGCGCAGGACGAGGAGACTGTCCTGGTCTATCGCATCGAAGCCGTCAACCGGGCGTCCGTTCCGCGCTACGCCTGGTTCAAGGCGCCTGTGCCTAACGGCACCTGGGTTCCTTCTGTACTGCCGAGCGGCATGCGCTGCGTTTACGACGGCGCGCGCGGCTTCGGCGTGTTCGAGACCGGGCGCGTCGGCTTCATCGCGCTGCTGGACGGCGAGCCCGCCCCGCAGGAGGAACTGGCGATACTCGTACCTCCGGGCGGGACGCTAGCCTACGACATCCTGGTCCCGCATCGGCCCTTGTCGCAGGAGCGAGCCGCCCGTCTCAGCGATCGGGACAGAGGCGCGCTGCTGGAAGCGTGCAGGACCTATTGGCAGGCCAAACTGGACACGGCAGCACGGTTCGATTTGCCCGAGCCGCGGATCGACGAGATGGTGCAGGCGGGGCTGCTTCATCTTGATCTAATCCTGTACGGGCTGGAGCCGGGCGGGCCCCTGACGCCGACGATCGGCGTCTACCCGCCGATCGGCTCCGAGAGCGCGCCGATCGTACAGTTTCTCGATTCGATGGGCCAGCACAAGCTTGCCGAGCGCTGCCTGGCATATTTCCTCGACAAGCAGCAGGAGGACGGAGGCATTTTTAACTTCCTTCATTATATGATCGAGACCGGCTGCGTCTTATGGAGCCTCGGCGAGCATTACCGCTATACCCGCGACGACGAATGGGTCGCTGCTATTCAGGATCGATTGCTGAAGTCTTGCCGCTATATGATCGAATGGCGCCGTCGGAACCTATCGCAAGACGCCGGGATCCCCGGCTACGGCATGCTTGACGGCAAAGTTGCCGATCCGGAGGACGAGCAGCCGGTTCGCGTGTTTATGCTGAATGCCTATGCTTATCTCGGTCTGTCCCGGGCTGCGGAGATGTTGGCCGGGACCGATCCGGCGCAAGCTGAAGCGCTGCGAACCGAAACCATGGCACTGCGAGGCGATATCCGGCGCGCCTACGAAGATGCGCTGGCGCGGGGACCGGTCATCCCGCTGGCCGACGGCAGCTGGTGCCCGACCGTAGCCCCTTGGGCGGGCGGGCAAGGACCGGCCGTTCTGTTCGCGATGCCGGGGCAGTGGTATTCGCATGGCGCGGCCGGCATTCGCGACTCTCTCTGCGGTCCGCTCTATCTCGTGTTCGGCGAGATTGTCGATCCTGCGGAACCAGGCGCGGCCTTCATGCTGGACGCCCACCGCGAGCTGCTTTGCCTGGACAACGTAGCTTACACGCAGCCGTATTATAGCCGTCATCCCTGCATTCATCTTCAGCGCGGCGAAGTCCATCCCTTTTTGCAGGCCTATTATTATACGGTCGCATCGATGGCCGACCGGGAGACATACACGTTCTCCGAACACCTGAATCCGCAGATCAGCGAGCACAAGACGCACGAGGAAGCCTGGTTCCTCATGGAGACGCGCTGGATGCTGTACATGGAGGCGGGCGATACGCTTAAGCTGCTGCAGGGCGTGCCGCGCCGCTGGCTTGCGGACGGACCGATCGGCGTAAGCGGCGCGGCCAGTTATTTCGGCGCGCTCTCCTTCAAAGCCGAGCTGGCGGCAAACGTGCTGCGAATCAGCGTCGCATGCGAGGGGGAGCGCGGGCCGGCGAACGTCGAGATCCGGGCGCCGCATCCGGAACGCCGGCGGCCGATCCAGGTAGACGGCGGCGTCTACGACGAGGCCTCGGAATCCGTCCGGATCGCCGGCTTCGGCGGCCGAGCGGTCGTCGAGCTGCTTTTTTAAAGGGGGGGCGTGAACGTGATCCGAGAGGAACGGCCGGAAGCGCTGGAGAAAATCGGCATGCGCATTCGCATCGAAGGAGATTGGCGGATCTGCGTCGAGCCCGGCATGCTGAAGCTGGCGGACGGCGCAGCGCTCGCGACGAAGGGAGGCGCGTTTGACATACGGCCCGGAGGCAAGCGGTCCTATGTCGATCAGCGTTATACGATAATGGGCGAGGCGCAGACCTCGCCGTGTTACTGGAATGCCGAGAGCATCCGCGGCAGCGGCGGCGCGCCGTACCAGCGAATGGTGCCGGGCAGCCTGCGCGTCCGCGACAAGAGCCGCACGACCGTCTATCGGGCGGATATCGATTATTGCCGCGATTATTACTGGGGCACCGTCAAACGGCATCCGCATGGCGCGATCCAGCCGGGCGAGCTGCTGCTGCTGGATTATGAGGTATGGCAGTGCCGCTACGATGCGGTAGTTCTGCTGAGAGACGGTACGCTTACGGTCATCGAGGGAGAAGAGGAAGCGCCGGAGTCGCGGGAGCTGCTGCTTCCCGACCCGCCGCAGGTTAGAGAAGGGTACGTGCTGGCTCATATATTCACCGGCTGGGGGGAGCCCCGATTGTACGAAGGGCACGCTAGGGTAAAGAAGGTATTGGGCAGCTTGGACGATCTTCCCGGCTCTGCGCTGCTGCCGCAGGTATCTGGACGCTATCTCGATGCCTCGCCGCGCGATTACCTCGTCGAGCTGACCGCGGTCCGCGATGACGGTAGCCTGGACATGCGGATCGGCGCCGAAGGCATTGACTACGGTTTGGACGAGGCGCTCGCGGACGGGCGGATTCGCTGGTTAGAGCTGCGGGCGGCCGATCCGACGAAGCCGATCCCTTTGCTGCTTAAGAGCGCTTATAATCATCGCGTCGACTGGGGACTCAGACTCGACTTGTCAGGCGTACCCGCCGGCCACCGCCAAGCAGGGACAATCTATCGCATCGAGGCCTCCCCGCATTCGGTATTGAATCTCGCGCTGCCCGCCCCCGACCCGCTGTCCGTCATTCCGTTCGACAACCGCGGCGCGCTTGCGCCCTTTCGCGCCAAGCTCCTGGAGGGCGGCCCGGTACGCATCGCTTTCTTCGGAGAGAGCACGACCCGCTCCGGCCGCTGGCCCTACCGACTGGCCCGCGCCCTGCGCGACACATATCCCCAAGCGGCCATACGCACCTCGAATGTCGCGATAGGCGGAGAAAACGCCATTCAAGGCGCCCTCCGCTATGCGGACGAAGTACGCGCGGTCGCGCCCGACCTGATCATACTGGAGTATATGCTCAACGACAGCTTCTCGCCGGAGGGTCGAACGGAGCAGGCGATATCCGGCATTTTAGAGCGGCTGCGGGAGGATGGCATCCCATGCCTGATCGTTACCAACAACGGCATCCATCCGCTGTTCGAAGGGACGGCCGGGCAGGTCAAAAGGGCGCATGGCCTGTACAGGCAGCTGGCCGCCGCGTACGGCTGCGCCTTTGTCGGGGGATACGGTTACTATGAGCGGTTGCACGAATTCGGCATCTACTCGTTGACCGAGCTGAAGGGCAACATGATTAATCATCCTTTCGGCAACGTAGACCCCGACTGGGGCGGCTTCGACGAAGTGCTGGGAAGGGCTTTAATTCATGCGTTGATCGGCTAGCTTAACTAACTAAATCCTGCGAAACATCGTCCATCCCCAGCAGAATCGCAGCGATTTCCCTGATCTTCTCCGTCGGTCCCGTAAAATGGAACACTTGCGATTCATCCGTCGTCCGTCCGGGATTGCCGATCGCCAGGGCGGGCGATTGGTACTCGAGCTCCGCGAAGCCTCCCATGTGGCCGCCGTCATTGTAGATCTGCATGCAGGAGCCCATATAATCCGGCCGGTCCGGCGGATAGTCGGGATAGACGCCAGCGGGATTCACACGGAATTGACGGACCATGAGGCTGCTCTCGGTTGCACCGAGCTCGCGGATATAGCCGTAGCGGCCGGTCGAGGCGATGGCGTCGAACGAGAGCTTGTAGCTGTAGCTGCCGCCGCAGGGGATGCGGACGCCCGAGGCCGTCGTCGCGATGTCGGACGGCTCACGCTGCGCGAACATCGTCAGCGGCTTTACATGCCCCCGGGTGGGCACCAGCGCGACGCCGCCGGACGGGACCTGCATGATGCTCCATAAGCTGCAGTAGCCTGACGGAACGCCTTCAGGGCTGCCGTCCTGCGCGGCAGGCTCCAATTCAAGCGACGTGCTCACTTCGTACCCGACATAGCGGATGCCGGCCCAGTCGCGCGCGGCCAGGGACGTATTCATGAGCAGCGGATTCGGCAGCGTCGCAAAGCGCTTTTCCAGATCCAACCGGATCGGAGCGGCGGGGGAGGAGCGGCGGGCCAGCTCGCAGGTCGTTCTTACAACCGCTTCGCTTCCAGAAGACGCGATCAGCGTCCAATGCCCCGGGTCGAGCTGGGGCGGTATCTCGTAGTTGCCGGCGCTGTCCGTGAAGTATTCGATCTCGGGGCTGACCCAGGTGCGGTCCCCGCCCGTGTTCCAGCCGCCGGCAACCAGCGCAGGCGGATTCGTCCAAAAAGACGTTCCCGCCAGCCCACCCGGGACAGTCATATCGTGCACGCGACCGCCCCGCACGAGCACGAGCAGCGTTCCGCCGTCTTCGGCGGTCAGTTTGACATAGGGCTCGCCCAGTTGCTTCAGATGCGCTTCCCGCGTTTCGGACATTCGTATCTCTCCTTAATCCGTCTTCTCGTCAAAGCAGAGCAGGCAGTCTTCGTCCCGGATATGCCGGGTCCATAGCTCCTCGATCCGTTCGTCGCTCTCGTCCCGCAGCGCCGACAGCAGCGCCGCATGCTCCGCAGGCACCCGTCCAAGGTCGCCGAACGCGCCGGTATTTTTAATGAAATGCAGGCGCAGCCGGTTCACGATGCCGAGCCAGATTTGCTGCGTGTGGGTCGAGTCGTCGAGCGACAGCACCTGCTCGTGAAAACGAATGTCGGCCTCTACCAGCGCGAACAAGTCGTTCTCGGCCGCGGCGCGTTTCATTTCTTCCACGATCTCTTCAAGCGACGCAAAAAACGCTTCGTCCCGTTTGTCCCGGCTCTGCTTGAGCACGAACAGCTCCAGCTGCAGCCGTACCGGAATCAGCAGACCGACGACCTCTTCCTTGCGCACGTCGGCGACGGCCGTCTCCCGATAAGGAGCGCTCACGACGAGGCCCAGCGCCTCGAGATCCCGCAGCGCTTCGCGGAGCGGACCGCGGCTGACGTTCATTTGCTTGGAAATGTCGAGCTCCCGCAGCTTGTCGCCCGGCTTCAGATGGCCGCGTACGATCGCGTCGCGGATATCGGCGAATACGCGCTGGCGCAGCGACAGATTTTCCTGGCTTTTAAATTGATAGGGCTTCATTTCTAAGACTCCCTGCCTGTTTAATTCGAACGTTCGATAAGCGATGCCCCCAGTATAGTGCAGCGCCAGATTAAATTCAACGATCAATTGAAGAGGATCGATTGTTGACAATCTACCAAAATCGCCTTTATGATGGGCTGAGAAGCTAAAGTTCAGCGTTAACGAGGAGGAATAAAGATGAACGTATTGGCCATTTGCGCGCATCCGGACGACGCCGAGATATTATGCGGCGGCACGCTGGCGAAGTACGCGGCGCGCGGGGACAAGATCACCATCGCGATCTCGACCAACGGCGAAGTCGGTTCGCCGACGTTGTCCAAGCCGGAGATCGCCGAGATTCGCCGGCAGGAAGCGAAGGCCGCCGCGGATGTCATCGGCGCAGATCTGATCTGGATGGGATACCCGGACGAATTCCTGTTCGATACCGAGAAGACGCGCCTGGATTTCATCGAGGCGATGCGGGCGAGCGGGGCGGAGGTCGTACTGACGCACTGGCCGGACGACCTGTACAATCCGGACCATACGCTGACCGGCCAGATCGCCAACGATGTTGCCCTCATGACGACGGTGCCGAATATCGTGACCGCAAGTCCCGTGCTGAAGAAGATTCCGATCGTTTATTTTGTCGACAGCATGGCGGGCATCGGCTTCCAGCCCGACGAATACGTGGATATTACGGACTTTATCGATACGAAAAAAAGAATGCTGGCCGCGCACGAGAGCCAGGTCGGCGATTGGCTGCAGGACCAGTACGGTTCCAACGCGTTGGAGATGGTCGAGGTGACCTCGCGCTACCGCGGCATTCAGTGCGGGGTGCGTTACGCCGAAGGCTTCATTCGCGCCAAAGCGTATCCGCGCAATATCGTGGGCACGCTGCTGCCTTGAGCTTGACACGCACGCGGAACTGACGAGAGGAGCGCTAAAAATGAGTCGATTTACAGGGAAGACGGCCATTGTCACCGGAGGCGCGACCGGCATCGGTCTCGCGACGGCCAAGCTGCTGGCGTCCGAAGGGGCGAACGTCGTCATCGCGGGCCGGGACGAGAGGCGCGGGGCGGCTGCCCTTGCGGAGCTCGCGGCAATCGGCGGTAAGCCGCTGTTCGTCCGGACCGACATCAGCAGCGAGGACGCCGTGCGGCATTTGATCGATCGCACGAAGGCGCATACGGGACGCATCGATATATTGATCAACAACGCGGCGATGTTTTACGAAAGCGATTTCCTCCAGGAGACGACGGACCGCTGGCGCGCGGTGTTCGACACGATCGCGAACGGCGCCTACTGGTGCACGCGCGAAGCCGCGCTCGCGATGAAGGAACAGGGCGGCGGCGTCATCGTCAACGTCTCTTCGATCAACGGCGTTCGCGCCCTGAACAAGTCCAGCCATTACAATTCGGCCAAGGGCGCGCTCGATCAACTGACGCGATGCACGGCGGCAGAGCTGTCGCCTCACGGCATCCGGGTGAACGGCGTGGCGCCTGGATTTATCGATACGGGCTTGTCCGTCGTCGGCGGCGAGAACGAATTGGAGACCGAGTGGTTCAAGCGTTATTACGTCGGGGAACGCAAGATTCCGCTAGCGCGCCCCGGCCAGTCCGAAGAAGTGGCGGCGGTGATCGCCTTCCTGGCCTCGGAGGCGGCCTCGTACGTGCAGGGCGCGATCGTGCCCGTGGACGGCGGATTATCGATTACGTTTTAGAAAGGTAGGGGTCAAGATGCCGATTGACGAGTGGCAGCAGATTAATCCGCTCATTCGCCGCAAAATATTTCCTCCGGGAGAGCGGCTGATGGGGATGGCGATCGAATTTAAAAAAGGCGGCATCGGTCCGGAGCATGCGCATCCGCACGAGCAGCTAGGTTATGTCGTATCGGGGAAAATCCGGATGCTGCTGGACGGCGCCGAGATCGTCGCGTCGGCGGGGGAGCAGGTCGTCGTTCCGGGCGGCGTCTCACATTCGGTCGAAGCGCTGGAAGATTCGCTGGTGCTGGAAGTGTTCACCCCTTTGCGGGACGATTTGCTGGGAAGTTAACGATAGAAGAGGAGCTGGTCTTATGAAAATTACCGAAGTCGAAGCGATATACTTGAGCATTCCCGACCTGGACGCCGAACAGTGCGACGGCACGCAGGATACGCTCGTCATCCGCATTCATACGGACGAAGGCATCGTGGGCGTCGGCGAGGTCGATTCGTCGCCGCTGGTCGCCAAGGCGGTCGTAGAAGCGCCTGCCTCGCATTCGATCGCGACGGGTCTGCGCACGCTGCTGATCGGCGAGAATCCGATCGAGATCGAGCGGCTGTGGGACAAGATGTACCGCGGCACGATCTACTTTGGCCGCACGGGTCCCGCGCTGCACGCGATCAGCGGCGTGGATATCGCGCTGTGGGACATTCTGGGTAAGACGATGAACCGGCCGGTGTGCGAAATGATGGGCGGCGTATTTAACGGCAAGCTCAAAGCCTATGCGAGCGCCCTCATGCCCGAGACGATCGCCGAAGCTGCGGCCATGGCGGAGCTGTACGCCAAGCTGGGCTACAAGGCGATGAAGTTCGGCTGGGGGCCGATCGGCCGGGACGCCAAGTTCGACGAAGCGCAGATCAAGGCGATCCGCGAAGCCGTCGGAGACGACGTCGACGTCATGATCGACGCGGGGCTTGCCTGGGATCTGAAGGGCGCGCTGCGCATGGCGGAGGTGTACGAGCGGTATGGCGTCTACTGGCTGGAGGAGCCCGTGCACTCGAACGATATCGCGGGCTACCGCGCGCTTGCGGACCGCAGCCGCATCTCGATCGCGGGCGGGGAGCAGGAGAGCGGACGGATGGCTTTCCAGCGGCTGCTGGACGAGGGTCACCTCGACATCATTCAGCCGGATCTCGCCCGCGTCGGCGGCCTGACCGAAGGCAAGCGCATCGCGTACCTGGCTTACGACCGGCATAAGAAGGTCGTGCCCCACGCTTTCAAGACGGGGATTCTCGTCGCGGCGAGCACGCATTTCGCGGCAGCCATTCCGAATGGCTTCATGATCGAATACACCGTATCCAATTCGCCGCTCGCGCGGGATCTGGTGAGCCGGGAGATCGAGTTCAAGGACGGCTATGTGACCGTACCGACGGATCGGCCGGGACTCGGCATCGAGATCGACGAGCAGGTGCTGAACCGCTACAGAGTCCGATAGGAGGAATACGCGCATGACGCAGACGATGCGGGCGCTGGTCTACGAAGGACCGCGGCTGATGAACATGAGGACGCTTCCGGTGCCGGCGCCGGCGGCGGGAGAAGTATTGGTCAAGATCGAGCGAGTCGGCATCTGCGGCTCCGAGCTGAGCGGCTACCTGGGACATAACACGCTGCGCAAGCCTCCGCTTGTGATGGGGCATGAATTCGCGGGCACGGTCGCGGAGACGGGGGAGGGCGCGTCGCGCTTCAAGCCCGGAGACCGGGTAGCCGTCAATCCGCTTCAGACTTGCGGCAAATGCCGGGATTGCCTGAGCGGCGAAGCGCAGCTGTGTCCGGAGCGCAAGCTGCTCGGCGCGCACCTGCCCGGCGCATTCGCCGAATACGCCGTCGTGGCGGAATCCAACGTGTATGGCATACCGGACGATTTGTCTTTTGACCTCGCGGCGATGGCCGAGCCGCTGGCTTGCGCGGTCCATCTGTGCCGGCTGATCGCGCTGCAACCGGAAGACCGGCTTCTGGTGATGGGTGCCGGTCCGATCGGCCTGTTCGCGGTCGCGGCGGCGAGGCTGCTCGGCGTGCGCGAAGTCGTCGTGGCCGATCTGAACGCCGACCGGCTGCGCATCGCGGCCGAGCTTGGCGGCATCCCTGCGAACGGCGACGCCGAGATCGAACGGCTGAAGCCGGCCGAAGGCTTCGAGGCGGCGGTCGACGCCGTCGGCCTGCAGGCGACGCGGCTGCGCTGCATCGCCTCGGTGCGCAGAGGCGCGCGGATCGGACTTACCGGACTGCATGAAGCGGACAGCACGCTGCCCGTCAATACGATCATCCGCGAGGAACTCAAGCTGTTGGGCGCCTTCGCCTACGATTCGCAGGACTTCGAGCTAGCGCTGCGTTGGATCGCGGAGGGCAAGGTGGATCTGCTGCCCTGGACGATACATCGGCCGCTCGAGCAGGGGGGCGAATGCTTCGAGACGCTGATCGGCGGGCCGGGCTCGATCGCCAAGATTTTGCTGCAGCCTTAATTTTCAAGAAAGAAGGAATAGACCTTGAAGCTGGTTAACTATTGGGACGATAACGGAGCGCTGAAGCTGGGCGTGGTCGTAAAGGATCGCTTGCTGGACGTCGAGCGGATGACGGCGGGCTCGGAGGCGGCGTGGACCGTCCGATCGACCGACGATCTGATCGGCATGGGCGACGAAGGGCTCGCGGCGCTCGCTGCTCGAGTCGAAGGAGCGCTTCGCGACGAGGCGCTGGCAGAGGCATCCGCGCTCGGCCTGGGAGAAGCGAGATTGGCTCCCTGCGTCGCAAGGCCGGGAAAGATCATCTGCGTCGGCTTGAATTACAAGAAGCACGCCGAAGAAACCAACTCTCCGATTCCCGCCTTTCCGATTCTCTTCAACAAATTCGCCAATGCGCTGACTGCCCACGAAGCGCCTGTCCGCGTCCCTACTGTCACTGCCAAGATGGACTACGAAGCGGAGCTGGCCATCGTTATCGGCAAAACTGCTTTTAACGTGAGCGAGAGCGATGCGCTGGATTATGTATTCGGGTATTGCGCGGCGAATGATTTGTCGGCCCGGGATTTGCAGCTTCGCACCTCTCAATGGCTGCTCGGCAAAAGCCTCGACGGCTTTTGTCCGCTCGGGCCTTGGCTCGTTACTGCCGACGAGGTCGGCGATCCTAACCGGCTGGAGATTCAGAGCTTCGTGAACGGGGAGCGGCGGCAAAACTCCAACACGAGCGACATGATCTTCGATTGCAAAACGATCGTCAGCTACATCAGCCGTCATATGACGCTGCAGCCTGGCGACGTCATTTTGACGGGAACGCCCGAAGGCGTAGTCATGGGGTATCCGGAGGATCGTCAGGTCTACTTGAAGGCCGGCGATCGGGTGGAGATCCGGATCGAGAAGCTGGGCGAGCTTAGGAATGTACTGATCGATTGATACTGCCCTGTAAACCCTTCAAACCAAGCCGTAAACGTCAAACGGGACGAAGCAGAGGAATTTCCTGCTTCGTCCCGTTTGCTTTTGGTCTGTCGCTACTTTTTGAGTTGTGCCGCGTTCTCGCGATATAGCTCTATATAGAGCTTCTTCGTCTCGGTTGGTGCCGCATTCTCGCGATGTAGCTCTATGTGGAGCTTCTTTGCCTCGATTCATATGGCGGTCCAGTCAAGTTCATGACTTTTGGGACAGCTTCTTTTTGCTCTTCATTACCAAAATTACCCTGCCGATAAAAGGTGAATAACCCTTTTTTGGAGGCATTCGACGATGAAAATCCATGGCGCGAACCTGCCGCCGGCGCTGTCGCCGCTGACGGCCAGTCATTCCGCATTTCAAATCCGGCGATTGGCGGACGCCGCGGCATCTCCGATAGCCGTGTCCATCTCCGATGCCGGCAGCATCAAGTCCGACTTTCTCGTTCGATTCCGCAAAGAGATGGATGGCGAAGCGAATCAGGCCGCCTATTTGTCATCGTACGCAGAAACCTACGGCCAGATCCGGCAGGAGCTGCTGAGCGGCGAAGCGGCGGATTCGTCGCAAGCGCTGAAGCTACTGGACGAAGTATACGGCGAAGTGACGGGTGAGGCCGCGGACCGGCTGACCGCCCGTTTCGACGCGTTCTTCGGCGGAGCGAGCCTTCATCTGGAGTCGTACGGCATGTCGGCGAATTCCTCAGTTTTCGACCGGGAAGCGTTTCGCAAGCATTTGACGGATCTGGCGGAGGCGGCCAAGCAGATCGCGCTTGCGCATCCGGGCGAGACGGCCGCTTATCTGGAGGCTGCAGGAGCCGGGAGTGCGCTTGAAACGATGGGTTACGGCGATATCAAGGCGCTTACCGGCGCGCTGACGGCACTGGGTTCGACCAAGCCGCCGATGGCGGGCGCAGACCCCGCCAAGTTCGGCACGGCGGTGGCAGCTTGGGAGAAGGAGTCAAGACGCGTTTTGACAGCCGCCGGACTCTCCGACCACGTTAAGGAGGCGGCATTCAAGGCGGTACAGGATCAGTCCCGGGCCAAGCTCAAGACAGGCGCGTACACGCAGGCTGCCGACACGTACAGAAACAAAATCGACGAAACGCTCAAAAAATTGGCGCATCTCGCTTTTTTGATCGCCGCTGTCAATGGCAAGCTTGATGCGCTCAAAGGACTGGACCCCTCGGACCCTCGCATTCAGAACCTGCTGCGCCGGGAGCAAGAGCTGGAGAAAGGCCGCGCCGATTATACGTCGGAATTGAAGTCGCACAAAGAAAATCTGAGGAAGCTGGAAAAGGATCCCGATTCCGCCGAGGACAGCGAGGCGTATCGTCTCGTCAAGTCGGCATACGATGAAACGGCGCCAGGAAAGTCGGGAGCTGCCGATTGATGCGTCTTGACCCTGCTGATATAATAGATGGGATAGCCGGACAACGGCATGTATCGGTGGAGGTAAGGACAAAGAAGATGGCAGACATCCAACACAAGCAAAGCCATATTCGCAATTTTTGCATTATCGCGCATATCGACCACGGCAAGTCGACGCTGGCCGACCGCATTTTGGAATATACGGGCACGCTGACCGCGCGGGAAATGCAGGACCAAGTGCTCGACTCGATGGACCTGGAGCGGGAGCGCGGCATCACGATCAAGCTGCAGGCCGTCCGTCTCAAGTACAAGGCCGACGACGGCGAGACTTACACGCTGCATCTGATCGACACCCCGGGGCACGTCGACTTCACGTACGAGGTGTCGCGTAGCCTTGCGGCCTGCGAGGGCGCGCTGCTGATCGTCGACGCGGCGCAGGGGATCGAAGCCCAGACGCTGGCGAACGTCTATCTCGCGCTGGACAACAACCTGGAGATTCTCCCGGTCATCAACAAGATCGACTTGCCGAGCGCAGAGCCGGAGCGGGTCAAGCAGGAGGTCGAGGACGTCATCGGCCTCGACGCGAGCGAAGCGGTCCTCGCGTCCGCGAAGAACGGCATCGGTATCAAGGAGATTCTCGAGCAGGTCGTGCAAAAGGTGCCGGCGCCGCAGGGCGACCCCGAAGCGCCGCTTAAGGCGCTGATTTTCGACTCTTACTACGATGCTTACAAGGGCGTTATCTGTTATATCCGCGTCATCGACGGCAAGCTCCGCGCCGGCACCCCGATCAAGTTTATGGCGACCGGCGCGACGTTCGACGTCGTCGAAGTCGGCACGTTCATGCCGCGCTCGACGATCGTGGACGAGCTCGGGCCGGGCGACGTCGGCTTCGTGACGGCATCGATCAAGAACGTCAAGGATACGCGCGTCGGCGACACGATCACCAATGCGAAGCGTCCTACAGCCGAGGCGCTGCCGGGCTACCGCGGCATCAATCCGATGGTGTTCTGCGGCCTGTATCCGATCGAGTCCTCGGACTACAACGACCTGCGCGACGCGCTGGAGAAGCTCGAGCTGAACGACGCCTCGCTGCGCTTCGAGCCCGAGACGTCGCAGGCGCTCGGCTTCGGCTTCCGCTGCGGCTTCCTCGGGATGCTGCACATGGAGATCATCCAGGAACGGATCGAGCGCGAGTTCAACATCCCGCTCATCACGACGGCGCCGAGCGTTGTTTACAAGGTCACGCTGACCAGCGGCGCGCAGCTCGATATCTCGAACCCTTCGGAATATCCGGAAGCGGGCAAGCTCGATTTCGTCGAAGAGCCATACGTCAAGGCGTCGATCATCGTGCCCAAGGACTACGTCGGCGCGATCATGGAGCTTTGCCAGGGCAAGCGCGGCGAATTCATCGACATGCAATACCTCGATGCCAACCGCGTCACGCTTAAGTACGATATTCCGCTCGCCGAGATCGTCTACGACTTTTTCGACCAGCTCAAGTCCAGCACCAAGGGATATGCCAGCTTCGACTACGAGCTGACCGGCTACCGTCAGTCGAACCTCGTCAAGATGGACATTCTGCTCAACAGCGAGCAGGTGGACGCGCTCTCCTTTATCGTGCATAGAGACCGTGCCTACCAGCGCGGACGCGTCATTTGCGAGAAGCTGAAGGACCTGATCCCGCGTCAAATGTTCGAAGTGCCGATCCAGGCGGCCGTCGGCCAGAAGATCGTCTCCCGGGAGACGATCAAGGCGATGCGCAAAAACGTCCTCGCCAAGTGTTACGGCGGCGACATCTCGCGGAAGCGCAAGCTGCTCGAGAAGCAAAAAGAAGGCAAGAAGCGCATGAAGCAGGTCGGCAACGTCGAGGTGCCGCAGGAAGCGTTCATGGCGGTGCTGAAGCTGGACGACTAGCGGAATGCTGTAATATCAAGGCCTCTAAGGCTTTTAGGCGGGGGATATTTCGTTGGAATAAGTGTTTTGCCACCCATTTGCCACCGGATTTATTTTTGGGTAGCAAATTAAAGATCGCTGGCGAGGGAGTCGAAGATATCGGCGGCTTCTCTCGCCATTTTTTGTGTTAGGTGGACATAACGATCTTCAGTGATCGCCGCCCGGCTGTGCCCTAGTCGTTTCTGCACAGACTTGGTCGGGAGTTTCTGCTCGATCAGCATTGTAGCGTGAGTGTGCCGGAGAGAGTGGTAGTTAAAATCGATGCCGAGGGCCTCGCTTGCTTTCCCGGTATGATATTTCGCGGCAGCCGGCGTGATGACTTCTCCGCTCTCTTTCCGACATACGAAGTCGTTCGAACTGGATGCCAGATAAAACTCTCCATAGCGTAATTGGTTTTGTTCTTGCCTGTGCTTCTCCTTCCACAAAATATCCAATAACGTTTTCCCAATTGCAATAGTGCGGTATCCGGCTTTGGACTTCGGAGGCCCCACGATCCATTCAGTACCCTTCTTACCGTTCTTGAATTTTGGTCGATCGGTCTGTCTGCCGACAAGTTGTTGTTCGATGGTGATCGTCTGTGCGTCGAAATCGACATGTTTCCATTCCAGTCCGCAGACCTCTCCGACACGCACACCAGTATGCAGCCCTATTTGGTAGGGGATATGGAACGGATGCCCCTCTTGAAAATGCTTGCTCAATTTGCGAAGGTTCTCTTTGGATTGAATCTTTAGGTCCTCTCGCGTTGGTTTTCCTTCCGTGTCCCCCATGACCAGTTCTACATATTGCATGGGATTCTCGCTGATGAATTTGTAAGGATATACCGCATGCCTTAGCGCCTTATTCAAGAGTCCGATTAAAATGCTGAGAGTTTGCCTGGCGAAACCTTCTCGTACCTTCCCATTCATGAATTGTTGCAGAAGGTGGGGGGATAGGGACTTTAATTTGTAGTTGCCTAGCACAGGTAAGATATGCAGCCGAAGAAGCGATTCGTAATTGTATTGCGTGTTCGGTTTTAACTTTAAGTCGACGTACTCGCGCATCCAGTATTTCAGGTAATCATGAACGGATATCTCAGATGGTCGGAATATTGTGCCGGTATTCTCGAAGTCTGTCATTTTCCTACGCAATACAGACAGCGCTTCTGCTTTGCTCGTTGCCCCATCAGCAGGGTATTCAACCTTGTTTCGCTCGCCGTCGATCTTGCCGGCATCGAAGTAGTAGTACCAGGTGTTTCCTCGTTTTCTTACTCCGCCTTTCATTCTTTTTCCTCCAGTCAAGAACGTATGTTCTTTTTTTATGTATGATGAACCGCTTTGCAGCGGGAAAGCGCAAAGTTTCTAATCCAAATAGATAATTCACGGTCACGCCATAGAGCTGCTGCCTGGCGATATCTTTAATTCTGCAAGTTCTTCCGGAACGCCACTTGCCGCAGCTGCCTCGTAAACGGATACTCCAGAGCGCAGCATTTCGTCCGGTATCAAGAGTTCGACGGCGAATTGATTTGCTTCGCGCTCATATCCCCCAATGTTTGTGAAGGTGTTTGCTCGTAAAAAAGGGACGCTGACATTTGGATGAAGAAGTCGGTGACCGAGTTCATGTGCGATGACAAATAACGCCAATGCTTCAGGCAGCCCGATTGCAACATGAATGACTGGAATTCGATAAACTAATTGGAAATACCCCCAAATTCCTTTTAAATGCCGGTATTCAATCAATATCCCTAATCCTTTTGCAATACGAACCGGGTCGCGCGTTCCATATTTATGCACGAGCTTTTCTACGATCTGTTTGATGGTCATTTAGGCAGCGCCCTCCGACTATTCCTTACGGTATTTTTTCGGAGTGAATTTCTTCTTAGCAAGTTGCTTTGCAAGACGCATCGTTTGTTCCATGGACGCTCGAAGTAGTTCGCGTTCGTCTTCGTCCAGTTCTATTTCCTCTCCATAGAACGCCATGGCTTGATTGCTATCAAGACCCGCCATCATCCTCTCCAATTTGCGAGCGATATCGCGTTCGTCCTTATTGGTGAGCTCGTAATATGGTTGAGCCCGTTCAAACACAGCATCTTGTTCTATGGCCTTCTCGAATGCAATTTGTTTATCTACATCGCCATCAAATTCAGAATTAATATATCCGTCCCATAAACTGTGTTTTTCGAGGAAAGATTGAACGGATAACCCGAATTCTGATGCAATGCGATTAAGTATTGTCTCACTAATCGGGCCATCATTTTCGATGCAATCATGCAAGTAGTCAGGAAAAACGCCGACAATTGAGGCAAGATCGATAACCTCTAAACCGCGGAATTTCATTTCCTCTGCAATAGCCTCCCCAACATCATACCCAACGTCGTCCAAACAAAGTAAATAGTCTGAAGACACGTTAAATATTTTTGTTAATTTGGCGATCACATCTGACGGTGGGGTTACCCTCCCTGCTTCATAATTCGCGATGTTGGTTCTCTTAAATCCAAGCTCCTCCGCGAGGTCTTCTTGAGACATTTTTTTCCGCGCTCGTTCAGTTTTAATGCGGTCACCTAGTGAGAACAAATCAACCACTCCTAAAAGTCATTTAAAATGTCGAAATAAATCTTGACGTGCTTTATAGTGACGTTGTATGATGTGTGTGTCACTAAAAAGCACATTCTACGAAAGGAGGTTTACACATATGGCGGTTTCCTTAGAAAGACGCAATGCGTTTCAGGAGTTTCGTAAAAAACGTAATGCGTCACAGCGCAAAGTGTCTCTAGATCTTGGTGTCAGCGAAAACCAAATTCGTGTAATCGAATCGGGACGTGGAAATCCAAGTGTTGAATTGCTATTCAAACTAGCGGCTTATTTTGAGACTACGCCAGAATCATTACTACCTGACTTGGCCGAACAGACCGGATTAGAAATTCGCCACTGAATGTCATTATTATAAACCGTTATTTAAAATGACGCAAGTATTAATGACATAAGACTTTGCAATTGGAGAGTGTTTCGACATGAATAACCGCCTCCACACCGTTTCCGAAGTTGCCAAAGTGCTCGGTGTCAATCCTAATGCCGTTTATGAGCTGATTAAGCACGGACATATCAAGGCTCTAAAGCTCGGAAGCTTGAAGGTGTCGACATTCGAATTGGAAGACTTCTTGCGGCGGAGCGCCGGATTAGACTACTCCGATTTGAAATGTGTGTCCCCATTATAGATGCTTCATTCCTCCAATATATCAAGTCGCAAGTAAAGGAGACCAAGCCTTCATGAATATTCGCATCGAGACGTGGCTCCAGCACGACATTCGGTTCGTCGAAGTCACTCCGGGTGATTGGTGGGCGGTGGCTGCTGACGTAGCCGATGCACTCGGTTACAGCAAAGTCGACAGCATGATGCGGAAGCTTAAACCAAACCAAAAGGATGCTCATTTAATGAGTACCCCTGGCGGCAATCAGGAAATGTCCATCATCTCTGAAAACGGTATTTACCGGGCGGTGCTTCGTTCACGAAGGAAAGAAGCAGAAGTATTCGAGGAATGGCTATACGACGTAATCAAGCAACTTCGCCAGTCCTCGGGCCTCCAAGCTTTCCAAGTCTTTCGGATGTTGGACAAGGAGCATCAGCGTGAAGCAATGGGACGGCTGAATGCGAGCCTTCGCGAACCCGGCAGACCAGATTTCATAAAGGCAAACGTTATCGCCGATAAGGCGGTTTCCACAAAGTTCGGCCACCCCAAGATGCTAAAGAAAAACCAAATGACCCCGGCCATGCTCGTAGAGCGGCAACCAATCCTCGACGATACGATCGAGCTGATGGGCGTCGTAGATCGCTTCCATCTCGATATGTCGGTTAGCAAAGCCATTTATTCAAAACATGCTCATTGAAAGGTGGATCCTGAAATGAATCTGCCACTCACACACACGCCGACACGATGACGATCTGGCAGGCGATCATACTTACGGCAGTCCTGGCCGCGCCGCTTGGCTACCTGATCGGTGCGCGGCTGCCACGTTGGAGAGTGGACGAGCTGGAGCGGGAGAACGCGAGCCTGCGGGCGGCAAATACGTTGCTGAGGAAACAGATAGAACGGTCATTTGAAGGGAGGTGAACATCATCAACGCGATTAAAGCAGAGGACCATATGGGCCTTGTAGGTATCGTGGCAAAGCAATTTGTAAGGCGGGCATCAACATCATTTGATTTCGAAGACATCGTAAGCGCCGGCTATATGGGGCTTGTTGAGGCGGCAGCTCGCTTCGAACCCGAACGCGGATTGGCTTTCTCGACGTACGCGGTCACATTGATTCGGGGTAGCATACTTCGCAACCTCCGCGCCTTTGGCGGACCTATCGTTAAAACCCCTCGACCTACTCGCGAACTGGCTCAGAAATTGCTCTGGTCCAAGTTAACTGATCTGTCGGATGAGGCAGCAGCATCTTTCCTTGGCACTACTGTCGAAAAGGTTCGACGTGCTCGCGATCTACACGAGCTCACCGTTAGGTCGCTGGATGCCCCTTTATCCGATTCAGATCATAAATCGTTCTCTTCCAAGATTCCAAGGTCTGCGGATTTTAGCTCTCATATAGTTAATGACTTTCTGTCCCGTCTGCCTGAACGCACAGCGGATGTCTTACATTGGCGGATGGCAGGTCTGACGCAAAATGAAATCGCCAGAAAGATTGGCACAAGCCAGGTCCAAGTGTGCCGAATCATTCGGCGAGTCGGAAAGGTTTGGCTCGAGTACGCGCAATGAAAAAGCCCTGCTCTCGGCTCCACCCGAGAACAAGGCCTGCAAGAAACATGTCGCGGTCAGTATACCACAACTGGCCGGAAAACAGGAGGACTTATTTTGCAAAATGCGATTAGACCGCTCCAGCGCCGTCTGCACCTTGCCCTTGTGACGATCGCTCTGCTCGAGCCGGAGTGTAAGGTTTGCGGGCAGCACGTCGACATCAAGCTGCTGCGGCCGTTCCCAGGCGCGCCTGACATTCAGGCTTGCCCTGTATGCATCACGGAGTATGGGGAGGTGCCGAGTCATGTCGTCGTCCACTGATAAGCCCCGCGATCTCGAAGCGGATCTCATGCTTTGTGCCGAGGCTTCAACGCTCACGATGGAATCTCATAACCCAGTAGGGCGTCTGGTCAGGTACGCGTCGGAAGCTGTTACCGGCTGGCCATACGCCATCCGTCGCGCTAAGAAGGCGGAAGACGCGAACGACAGGCTCCGCGAAGAGGTCGCCATGCTCCATGAGCAATTACAGCAGCAGCACCGAAGCCATTGCTTTGACTAACATACATCGGAGGCTATCATCCATGAGCGTACAAATCATCATCAACGGCGAGAACGCCGCAGAAGCACTGTCCGAGCTTTCCAATTTGTCCGGAGGCTTTGCAGCTAAGTCCGCCGCCCCGGTCGCCGAGGCGCCGAAGACGGAGCGCGCACCGCGCACGACTCGCACAAAGACGGAGCCGCTGAAGGAAGAATCGCCAGCGGCCGAACCGGAAGAGCTGGAAGTATCGGACGAGGACGTCGAGGCACTCGGTGGAGACGCATCCGATGACGCGCCGGTCCCGTCCGACGTGGAACTGCGCGCACTGGCATCAACGGTTGGTGCTAAGGGCCCCGACGCCAAGAGGGCAATCAAGGCACTGCTGGACAAATACGGCGTGCCGAACATCACGGCCGTACCGGCGGACAAGCGGATTGCGTTCAAGGCCGAGCTGGAGCAGCTCTAATGTCGGCGCCTGCACACGCAGAGCGCGCTCACGCCTTGCTGGGCGCGTCCAAGGCAAGCCAGTGGATTAACTGCCCGCCGAGCGCCCGGGCGCAGGAAAACGTGCCGGACAAGCGCAGCGAGTACGCCAACGAGGGCACCGCTGCGCACGAGTATTCCGAGCTGATCCTGAGGCGCCGGCTGACGCCGTGCAATCGGACGGAGCGCGCCAAGTTGGACAAGGCTATCGCCGACTTCAAGGCGAGCAACCCGTACTATGGACCCGAGATGGAGGACGCGGTCGGCTATTACGTTGAGGTGGTCGAGGAGCGCTTCATGGCCGCCAAGGCGCGCAGTCCTGACGCCGTCATCCTGTTCGAGGAACGGCTGGACTTTACGGAGTGGGTATCGGAAGGCTACGGGACCGGCGACGTCGTTCTGATCGCCGACGGCGTGATGGACGTGATCGACCTCAAGTACGGCAAGGGGCAGCCAGTCAGCGCGATCGGCAATCCGCAGATTAGGCTGTACGGTCTCGGCGCCTGGTCCGGCTACAGCTACCTATACGACATTCGCGAGGTGCACGGGACGATCGTACAGCCGCGCCTCGACAGCGTAACGACGGACGTCCTGCCGATCGACGAGCTGCTGCAGTGGGCTGAGACGATCGTGGGGCCGGCGGCCGCGCTTGCCTTCGACGGTAACGGCGAGTTCAAATCCGGCGACCATTGCAAGTGGTGCAAGATCAGAGGGAATTGCCGGGCGCGCGCCGAGGCGAACATGGCCGCGCTGGCTTACGAGTTCAAGGACCCGGCCACGCTGTCGCTCGATGAGGTTGGATCGATCCTGTACGTCGCCGAGCAGCTCAAGGCGTGGGCCAAGGACGTCGAGGAGTTCGCGTTCGAGCAGGCCAAGATCGGCAAGCGGATCCCATCGTGGAAGCTCGTCGAGGGCCGGAGCAATCGAGCCATCACAGACAAGATGGCGGCACGGGTAGCGCTGGAGGGCGCAGAGCTGTCGGCGGACAAGTATCTGAAGCCCCAGGAGATGCTCGGCATCGGCGATTTGGAGAAGGCGATCGGCAAGAAGGAGCTCGCCGCGCTGATCGGCGACCTGATCGTCAAGCCATCGGGCAAACCGGTGCTGGTGCCGGAGACGGACAAGCGTCCTGAGCTTAACAGTCTGGACGAGGACTTTGCCGGAGAGGATTTCGATGGCTGATCTATACGGCATTTATAGCACCGTTTCAAGAAAGTGGTGCTTTGGCATTGCGGAGCCGTCAAAAAGCCGTGCCCGCAAAAAGCTATTCGAGAAAATCGGAAACGACGCTCGGAAATGGCGATTCGAAGCACGCAAGCTAAAAACCAATCCCTCAATTCAAAGGAGCAATCACACCATGGCAAACGACAACCAAAGCACGAAAGTAATCACCGGCAAGGTTCGCCTCTCATATACGCACATCTTCCAGCCGCAATCCATCAACGGCGGAGACGAAAAGTACAGCACGGCAATTCTCATCCCCAAGTCGGACAAGGAGACGCTCCGCAAGATCAAGGCAGCGATTGACGCGGCAGTCGAGCAGGGCAAGGCGCAATGGGGTGGCAAGATTCCGGCGAATCTGAAAAAGCCGCTTCGAGACGGCGACGAGGAACGTCCAGACGACGATGCATACGCCGGCCATTACTTCTTGAACGCCTCGTCGAACAACAAGCCGGGTATCGCCAAGCCGGTCGGTAAAGGCGCGGACGGCAAGACGAAATTTGCCGAGATCACCGATACGACGGAAGTCTACTCCGGTTGCTTCGCGAAGGTGTCTATTAACTTCTATCCGTTCAATACGAACGGGAACCGCGGAATCGCTGCCGGGCTGAATAACGTCGTGAAGGTTCAAGACGGGGAGGCGCTGGCCGGCCGTGCAAGCGTGCAGTCCGACTTTGCGGATGAAGACTTCGATGACGACTTCGGCGGGGAAGAAGACGACTTTCTGAACTAATGCCGAAGAAGGGGATGCCGCAAGGGTCCCCTTTTCTACAAGATCAGAAGGGCATGTGGCTAATGTTTAACACCTACCAGAGGTGTGATCAAATTTATTCTTAAAGTTCCTAAGCATTATCCCCTGGCACGTGTTTTTAGCGAGTTTTTCGTATGTTCTATAACTTTCATAGGCATGAAGGCCTTCAGACTGGTCCTCATTTCTGATCCATGTATGACAACAGAAATCTTTTTTACCTGGTAGTCCAACGATGTCGTCGATTGGCTTGTCGACTCGTTCAATGAGTTTGTTTACCATGTCAAGCAGTTCATTATACCCGTTAACGACGCTATCTAGGTAGGCTAAGCTAATCATCCTATAAGGGCCATCTGGGTACCAGTACACGTCCCTGCAATTGCAATCATAGGTGTGGCCAGTGTCATCTACGCATTTATCGCAGATCCAAGTTAGCAATGGAACCGTTGATGCAGGTTGTTGAGGCGCAAAGTAGTTTTGATTGAAGTAGTTATTTCTATAGTACATCAGAGCTATCCCTCCAAAATTGTTTTCTCCAATGTATGCAGGGCTCTTGTACCTGGTTTAGATTTTCCATGTATAAAGTCAGTTGATTACGGCGCCGACGCGGCGAGTTCATCCAGTACCACGCGCAGTTCCGCGACCTCGGCGCGCATGACGGCGGCGGACGGCACACGGGAGAGCAGCCAGCGCTCAAAGATTCGAACAATTTCGCCGCTGCCGTCGTACTGGTGGAAAAATTCATAGGCAAGTTCGGTCATATGTAACACCTCATTGCGATTCTAAAACAAACATACGTTCTTGAATAGGGAGGATTTATCCATGTCTGATTCGGTAAATAAGCAGGTGCCCACGATTCAACTCGGTACGGGAGACATCGCAATCATGTCGGCATCGACGCGCGAAGATCGGGCCGAGAATGCCATCGCGTTTGTAAAGCGCAATGCCGAACATCCGATTGCGATCGATGTTGAATGCGACGTTACGGATGAAGAGATCGAAAACGGCAAGCTCGTGTTTCTGGCATTTAGCAATCCGAAGTCGATCGATGCAGTCCTGACGATGCTGCAGCGGCTGAAGGAGACGATGACGGAAGAAACAAAACTGCCGCATGGACCTACTATTTCCGATTACGTCGCCGCAGCGCATGCGAACGCAGTCAGCAAGGGTTGGTGGGACGAGGACCGCAGCTTCGGCGAGATCATCGCGCTGATTCATTCGGAAGCGTCCGAGGCGCTTGAGGACCTGCGAAACGGTCACGAGCCGACGGAGGTTTGGTACGAATTCAAGAAGCCTGACGACGTGTACACGCTGCCTTATAACCTCAATGGCGAGGGCAAGCCCTGCGGCATCCCGTCTGAGCTGGCCGACATCGTAATCCGCGTGTTCGACGCCGCCGGCCGTTACGGCATCGATCTGGAAGAGGCGATCGCCGAGAAGATGGCCTACAACGCGACGAGGCCGCAGCGGCACGGGGGCAAGGTGCTTTAAGAGGAATAGCCGTGCAATCTAAGAAAGCCAGATCTCGCTGAAGAAGATCATATGAAGCCCAAGGAGAATTGGCAACGCTATTGCTAACGTACCAACAATTCTATTCATCAACCGTGAAGTGAAAATCGTAGTGAGCATATTCCGAACAGCCAAACACACTACGGTTGATCCAAGCCAAAAAACCAATGCATCAGCAATCGTCCCTGTGTACCCGTGGTCACGGTAATAATGGCCAGCCCTTAAAAATAATTCGCTTTTATTCATAGTCAACCGCCGCTCTATACTTTGTAATTAATTGTCATACGTGAGTATAAACCATGAGTTTCACATTAGGAATGGGGGAGGAGAAGTGAGATTTCTCCAAATCGACCTTGAGACATACAGCTCCGTCGATCTGCTCAAGTCGGGCGTGCATCGGTACGTCGAAGCGACGGACTTCGAGATCCTACTGTTCGCCTATGCGTACGACGACGATCCGGTGACGGTCGTCGACCTGACTGCCTTCGAGGACATAACGGGTATAGTGCTGCGCGATCTGCATAACCCTGCGGTGACGAAAACGGCTTTCAATGCGGCGTTTGAGCGGACCTGTCTTGCGCGGCACCTCGGGCAGCCGATGCCGCCGGAGCAGTGGCAATGCACATCGGTCTGGGCGCTGACGCTCGGACTGCCGGGGAACCTGGGCGGCGTCGCCGAAGTGCTGCAGCTGGACGCTGCGAAGGACACGAAGGGCAAAGCGCTGATCAAGTATTTCTCCGTGCCGTGCAAGCCGACCAAGATCAACGGCGGGCGGACGCGGAACCTGCCGCACCATGCGCCCGACAAGTGGGCTGATTACGTCGCTTACAACCGGCAGGACGTTGTCGTCGAGCGCGAGGTGCGCCAAAAGCTGGAGCGCTTCCCGGTGCCCGCGCACGAGTGGGCGCTGTGGGCGCTCGACCAGCGGATCAACGACCGCGGCGTACGGCTCGACCCGGAGCTGATCCGGCAGGCCATCGCGTGCGATGAGCAGTACGAGGCGAGGCTGGTGCAGGAGGCCAGGGAGCTGACCGGGCTGGACAACCCCAACAGCCTGCCGCAGATCAAGGCGTGGCTGGCAGGCCGCGGACTGGAGACGCCGGACGGTCTCAGCAAGGAGTTCATGCCGGTCCTACTGGACGCCGCGCCGGACGACGAGACGCGCCGGATGCTGGAGCTGCGGCAGGAGATGAGCAAGACCAGCGTCGACAAGTACAATGCCATGACGCGGACGATCTGCACAGATGACCGGGCGCGCGGGCTGCTGCAGTTTTGCGGCGCCAATCGCACGTGGAGGTGGGCCGGCCGTCTCATCCAGGTACAGAACCTGCCGCAGAACAAGATCGCCGACCTGGAGCTTGCACGGGATCTGCTGGGCGCCGGAGAGTTTGAACTGCTCGAGCTGCTGTACGGCGCGCCGCCGTTCGTCCTGTCGCAGCTCATCCGTACGGCGTTCGTGCCGTCGGAAGGTCGGCGCTTCATCGTCTCGGACTTCTCGGCCATCGAGGCCCGCGTCATCGCTTGGCTGGCGGACGAGCACTGGGTGCTGGATGTCTTCCGCGGGCATGGCAAGATCTACGAGGCGACGGCGGCGCAAATGTTCGGCGTGCCGCTCGAGACGATCGTCAAGGGACACAAGAATTACGAGCTGCGGGCCCGTGGCAAGGTGGCTGTGCTCGCGTGCGGTTATCAGGGCGGCGAGAACGCGTTGGCAGCGATGGACAGCAAGAAGGAGATCGACCCGGCGGAGTATCCGCGCCTGGTGAAGCAGTGGCGCGATGCGAATCCGAACATCCGCAAGCTGTGGTACGCAACGGAGGCGGCGGCCGTGGAGGCGGTGCGGACGAAGTCGACGGTCAAGCTTAAGCATGGCGTCCAGTATCGGTACGCCGGTGGCATGCTCTTTGCCGATTTGCCGAGCGGCCGGAGCCTCGCGTATATGAACCCGCGGTTGAAGCCGGATCCGAACTTCGACAAGGAAGGGCTCGTATTCGACGGGATGGATCAGGTCAAAAAGAAGTGGATGTCGCAACGGACGTACGGCGGTAGGCTCGTGGAGAACCTGGTACAGGCGATTGCCCGGGACTGCTTGGCGGAGAGTTTGATGCGGCTGGACCGTGAGGGGATCGAGACCGTCATGCATGTGCATGACGAGGTCGTGCTGGACGAGCCGATCGACGGCCGCACCGTCGAAGAGGTGACGGAGATTATGGGCCGGCCGATCGACTGGGCGCCAGGGCTGCCGCTGAACGCGGCAGGGTTCGAGTGCGAATTCTATCAGAAGGATTAAACGGGATTTGCATTAGATTCTTTGTAAGCAACCAAAGAATCTAATAGCTTTAGTGCTTCTTTAGCGTCTCTTCTACCCCGAAATCGATCAATACGGTCAGGGTTCAGAAGATACTGAAAGTATTCAGCGTTGGCGTTTTTGTCATCCTTGAGCAACTCGGGCAATCTACGTGACAAATCGTTGGTGGCGGAAACAACTCTTATTAACTTCTTGTCGGCATCAAATAGGAACAGAACTCCTTCAACTGATGAGTATTTTGTTGCTTGGCCCAAAGGAAATAGGTCACTAAGTTCATTAAGATCTTTCAGATAATTATATAGTGAGATATCCGCAATTCTCGCACTCTTCTCGTCAATCATTTTTTGCACCCCTCTTTGGTTAGATGAAAATTAATTCGCGTTTTATTGCCCGTATCCTTCTAATAAGGACTGATAAATATGGAACTACAAACCAGAGTCATGGCAACTGTAGCCGAGATTGCGGAACAGTACTGTGACCCGAATACCGGACAGCAACCATGGGCGATCAGCTGGAGCGGCGGCAAAGACAGCACTACGGTATTGGTCCTCGTCTGTCGGACGCTACAGATGCTGCCGGCGACCAAGCGGACACGGCCGGTGCACGTTATCATGAGCGACACGAAGATCGAGAACCCCATCTTGGAGGACTATATGCACCGGCAGGTTGGGGCAGTGAACGGCTGGGCCCGCTGGGCCAAGCTACCGATCACGGCTGAGATCGTTTCACGTAAGGCGAAGCGTAGTTTCTGGGTCGGCATACTCGGCTGGGGGTGGACGCTTCCGACGAATGGCGATGACCGGTATTGCACGCACGCGCTCAAGATCGAGCCACAGAACCTTCGCCTCGCTGAGATCGACCCGTGCCTGCAGCTAATCGGCAGCCGGTCCGAAGAGTCAACCCGGCGGGCAGCCACGATCGATAAGTACCGCGAGGAAAGGGGGAGCCGCTTCACCGTTTCGCCTTACAGCGACGGTCGCCGGATCTACATGCCGATCGTCGACTACACGACAGATGAGGTCTGGCAGATTCTCCTCAATCCGTTGCCCTGGGGCCAATCGGAGGAGATCCGCAAGCTCTACAAAGACGCGACGGGGGAATGCGCGCTGATCAACCCTGGCGGCTCCGTCAAAGCCACACAGGCTTGCGGCGCCCGGTTCGGTTGCTGGGTGTGCCCGCCGATCACTCGGGACCGTTCCACGGAGAACATGGCCGTGAAATACGAGTGGATGAAGCCGCTAACGGAATGGCGCCAGCTCCTGAAAGACGTTCACAACCCAAAGAAACACCCGGAGCTGCGCAGTGGATACCGCCGCAACCGAACACCAATGGGGCCGGGAAAGGGATGCCTTGCAATCCACGCTCGCAAGTATCTACTCGACCGTCTTCTGCAGACGCAGGAGGACGTGAACCGGCTTCGCGAGCTGGACGAGAATCCACTGCACCGC
The DNA here is from genome assembly GCF_042649185.1 of Cohnella sp. GCM10012308. Taxonomy (NCBI): domain Bacteria; kingdom Bacillati; phylum Bacillota; class Bacilli; order Caryophanales; family Paenibacillaceae; genus Cohnella; species Cohnella sp. GCM10012308. The sequence continues at coordinate 39,524 of NZ_JBHRYU010000031.1, read as the reverse complement.
GCGCCGATTGCGCTCATCAGCGAAGACGAGGTCGAGATGATCAGGGAAGCCTGGGCGGAAGATGAAGCCAAGCGCCCGTGGTTAATAAACAACCGAGAGATGGAGCCGGGCGACTTTGAAAAAGCGGAGAAGCTGCTGGCCGAGCAGCAAGAGCTAAGGAAAGAGCGCCGGGCAAAGAAAAAACAGCTCCTCGAAGAGAAGCCGTTCGTGGTTGCTACGGTCTAAGTTCACTGAATACCTGCATTATAGAAGGGATGTGAGAGAAGTGTTAGACAGGTTTGGGAAGAATATAGCCCGGATTGCTGAGCCTAATGCTAGTTAGAAGTGTTTCTTTTTCTCCAGTCGTATAAAGATTCCCAGTTACGAGATAAGCGATTAGTTTGCCTGTATTGTTAATTGCTTGTTTGTTGGAAATGACCTTGCTGGTATTCGGAATAACCAGCACCTGGCTCCAACCGGGGAATTTGAACGACCAATCGATTTTGTTGAGTTGCTTTATAAAATCGTGGAGTGAAAGACCTTTCTCTTTAGCCAGTTCAAACCCAATGGCTACCGCCATCTGAGTAACTGGCTTCAAGAGCAAGTTTTCTTCACGTAATGCTGGAACGTCAATGTCCTTGGCTGTCCCTTCAATGATGTCAATGTACTTACGGTAGACATCTAGTCCTTCGAGCATGGCGGTCCAATACTCGGTGATCTCGCTTGTCTTTTCGTTAATAACCGATTCTCCTGGGCGTGTTCTCTTTTCAACCTTACCGAGCAGCTGCTCGGTAATAGAGTAGACTGCGCTAATTGTAGTAAGGTGCTTACTTCTGGTGGAAAGCGTATTGCTTGTCCAGTTAACGACAGCTTGTCCGTTTAGTGACCCGAGTACTTCCCCGTGTTTCATGATGCGGCGCGTGATGATGGCGTAAATATCATCTTCATCGGTAATGATGTTGTCACTACGCGAAGTGCCTTTTGCATACCGATTAATCTTGTTGAAGATTTTTCGAACAACCATCGTGTCATTGTGAGGAACGAAAATGACAGTGATGTCTTCGTCCGCCAAGTGGGGGTTAGGTTTTAGTTCTTCTCGTGCGTCCGTAGAGAGCTTGGCACCTGCAGGCAATCCTTTTACACCTCTTATGGCGACAGATAGAGCTAGCAGACGGTGTTGACCATCTAGGGCGATAAGCCTCTTATTATCCGGAAGAGTGATAAACCCCAGATCGTCGGCGTTTTCTTGGTATGCCTTAGGGATTTTGGGCACTACTTCAGTCACAGGTTCGAAGTCGAGCTTTTCCCAACCTCGATAAACACTGACGATCAGTGACCCGAAGAACCGATCGGGGTCCTGTACCAAGTAGGGAACGATGTCGCTTACGACTCGCTTATCGTCCAATTCGCGTTGGACTTGCTCATCAATGTCAATGTCGTCCCACTCTAGTATTTCGGATGCATACCCAACGGAATCGATGAGTGTGCCTGCCTTAATTTTAGCCAGATAATATTCTGTCGTACCCATTTTTCCGCGAATGCACGCAACTGTAGTTCCCATTACTAATCACTCCTTAGTAGATTTAAATTTAATTTCATTGCAGATAGGACGGATAAAAGTGACGAGTGACTTCTCCAGCTCCCCAGGATCAGGGTGTCGGATCCAAGAAAATTGTACTTGTCCAACAGGGGAAAGAAGTGCTTTGTTCAGGCCGGTATTATGACTCTTGCGCCAATGCTGTTCAAAGCGTCTTTGAAGATTTGCCGACTTCCCTACGTACAGCGTCCCTCGTAAATCGTGGATGAGGTAGACTCCTGAATCTATTGGTATGTTTCCCAATGAGGCCAGAGCGTAGCGTACTGTTCCAGATAGATTGACCTTCATGCTTTCACCACCTTTGGCTTGTCTTGGTAGGTCTGTAACCACAATATACCATCTTGTTTTTGAAAACACAATATAATTTTCGAAAACAAATACAAGTCTTCGAAAACATATACTAGTATTCACAAACAAAAAGCTGGGGAAGGAGGACGATTTTCAGATGCAAGAGTTAGACATCAGCTTCGGCAAGCACCGGGCCGACACGAACTGGAAACCTGAATACCTGACCTGGGACGAGTTCGTCGAGCGGTTGGGTAAGGTGTGGCGCACGGCCGAGACGATCGCCCAGTACGACAAGATGTCCGCGGCGGACAAGGGGAAGGCGAAAGACGGTCCGGCTTTTGTCGGCGGGCTGGTCCGCGGCGGGCGGCGCAAGAAGGAGAACGTCGACACGCGCAGCCTGATCACGCTGGACATTGACCGGGCGGACGATGACTTCCTTTTCGCCGTCGAGCTCATCCTGGGCGGCACGGCCTACGTCGTCTACACGACGCACAGCAGCCGGCCGCACGCACCGAAGTATCGCCTGATCGTCCCGTGTGCCCGTGCGCTGTCGCCGGACGAGTACGCGGCCGTTGCGCGCAAGCTCGCGGAGCAGATCGGCATGCACTACTTCGACAAGACGACGTTCGATGTGCACCGGCTCATGTACCTGCCCAGCTGCTCCAAGGATGCGGAGCCGGAGCTGCATGTCGAAGGCGGCGAGCCGCTGGACGTAGACGCCGTGCTGGCGCTGTATGACGATTGGCGCGACGTCATGGCGTGGCCGCGACATGCGGAAGACAAGGCGCCGGTGCTGGCTGGTAAGCGTGCGCAGGATCCGCGCGAGAAGTTCGGCACGATCGGCCTATTCTGCCGGGCGTTTACGATTGAGGAAGGGATCGACGAATTGCTATCGGACATCTACGTCGACGGCAGCATGCCGAATCGCTATACCTACACGGGAGGCACATCGGCCAACGGCCTCGAGGTTTATCCCGAGCAGGATCTGGCGTTCAGCCATCAGGACAGCGACCCGGTCTCGGACGGACGGACGTACAACCTATTCGACCTGGTCCGCGTGCACAAGTTCGGTCATCTCGACGAGCGCGTCAAGGAGTTCACGCCGGACGCCAAGAAGCCGAGCCATATCGCGATGGAACACTTCGCCGCGGCGCGGCCGGAGGTAAAGCGGATGAAGATGGCCGAGCTGCAGGATGAGTACGGCGATATGGATGCTGGCGAGCCCGCGGCGGGTGACGGGGAGCCCGAGCCGGAGGACGACAGCTGGGAAGACGGGCTGGAGGTGCACAGCAAAACCAGCATGCCGCTGCCGACGGCGAGCAATGTCGAGCTGATCCTGACGCATGGCCCGTGGCGCCACGTGCTCGCGTATGACGCGTTCGGCAATACGGAAGTCGTCCGGCGGGCGCTGCCGTGGCGTGACCGGGAGCGTGCCGGGCGGAGCTATGAGCCATGGTTGGGCGCGGACGACAAGCGGCTGCAGCATTGGTTCTCGAAGGTGTATGGCATTAATTCGGCCAAGACGATCCAGAACGCCTTTACGGAGGTCGTGCACAAGAACACGTTCCATCCGATTAAGGCGTACATCGAGAGCGGCAAATGGGACGGCGTACCGCGTGCGGAGCGCCTATTCGTGACCTACCTCGGCGCGGCGGATACGCATTACGTCCGCCAGGTGACACGGAAGATGCTGCTGGCTGCCGTCGCGAGGCTTTATCGGCCAGGATGCAAGTTCGACCAGATGCTGGTTCTGGTGGGGCCGCAGGGGGCCGGCAAGAGCTCGCTTCTCGCAAAGCTTGGCCGGGAGTGGTTCAGCGATTCGTTGCGGACGTTCGAGAATAAGGAAGCCGGCGAGCATCTGCAGTCGGGCTGGATCTTCGAGATCGGCGAGTTGTCGGCCATGAAGCGCGTCGAGGTCGAAGAGGTCAAGGCCTTTTTGTCCAAGACGGAGGACCGTTACCGGGTGGCCTATGATCGGCAGGTTTCGGAGTTCCCGCGCAAATGCGTCTTCTTCGGAACGACGAATACCCGGGACTTCCTTCGGGACGCCACGGGGAACCGCCGGTTCTGGCCCATTGAGGTATTGCCGGAACGGGCGGAGCTGAGTCACTGGGACCATCTCGGCGACGAAGAAGTGAGCCAAATTTGGGCGGAGGTTGTTAGCTGGTTCAGGGCGGGGGAGACCTTAGAGCTGGACAGCGAGGCCCGCGTGGAGGCGGAGAAGCAGCAGGCGGCGCATATGGAGAGCGATCCCCGGGAGGGCATTATTCAGGAATGGCTCGATCAGCCTGTCGAGGATGAGATGGGCCGGGAGACTGAGGAGATTCGCAGCCGGGTCTGTGCGGCCCAAATCTGGACGGAATGCCTCTATAAACGTCGGGGCGATATGAAGCCTTGGGACGGTAAGGAGATCATGGATATTCTTCGCCGCGTACCGGGTTGGGCGGAGCGAAAGAACAAAGCCAAGGTGCCCGGCTATGGTGTTCAGAGGGTGTTCGAGCGGTTGCCGTGACCGGTTGCCGTGAGGTTGCCGAGGTTGCCGTAAAGGGTTGCCGAGGTTGCCGCAAGGTTGCCGGAAAAGCAGATTCACGGCAACGGCTTCCGGCCAGTCACACCAAGGCTTCCCGGCTCCGGTTGCCGTAGTTGCCGTAAATTACCCAGTATTAGAAATATAGATATATAACCATATAGCGGACGGCGCACATATAGGTTAAACGCGTAAAAAACGTGTACGCGCGAAAGGCGTCAACCTTGGCAACCAAAATCAGGAGGTCCATATGCGAGAATCACTTCTAGAACAGAGACTGGTGCGAGAGGTCAAACGCATCGGCGGCATCGCTGCAAAATGGACAAGCCCCGGTAACGGTGGCGTGCCTGACCGGATCGTCATCCTTCCCGGCGGGCAAACGGTCTACGTCGAGATGAAGGCGCCGGGCAAACAGCTAACGCCATTGCAGGAACGCTGGCGTGCAATCCTAATTGGGATGGGGCACCGCCACTACAAGCTGGACAGCGTCGAGTCCATCAACAAATTTATTGCGGATGTGAGTCCATGAAATACAGGCCGCATAGATACCAGGCTTACGCGACTCAGCGAATTATCGAAAGCAACTTCATCGGCCTCTGGCTCGAGATGGGTCTTGGCAAAACGGTCAGCACGCTGACAGCGATCGACCTGCTGCTGAATGATTACTTTGATGCCGAACGGGTTCTTGTTATCGCGCCGCTTCGAGTCGCCGAGGATACTTGGGCCCGTGAAGTTCAGAAATGGGATCACTTAAAGCATCTGCGAATCAGCAAGATTCTAGGCGACGCCGAGACACGCCGCCGGGCATTGAAGGAGCAAGCAGACATTTGGGTGATCAACAGGGAGAACGTGCCTTGGCTGGTGGCTGAGCTTGGCCGGAAATGGAATTTTGACACGGTTATCATCGACGAGGCGAGCAGCTTCAAGAATCCGGATTCCAAGCGCTTCCGGGCTCTCCGCCGGGTTCGTCCGCTGATGCGGCGAATGGTTCAGCTTACCGGTACGCCGGCCCCGAATGGTCTGCTGGACATTTGGGCGCCGATCTATCTACTTGATCGTGGCCAACGGCTATCCCAGACGCTTACAGAGTACCGGGATCAGTATTTTCACAGCATCACCAAGGATTCCATCACGAAGTACCGGCAGAAAAAAGAGTCCGAGGGTCACATCTACAAGAAAATCGAGGACATTACGGTCAGCATGAAGGCAGAGGACTGGCTGGAGCTTCCCGAACGCGTTGACAGGTCAATCCCTGTTACCTTGTCCGCTGAAGGTCGAAAGCTTTATGAGAAGTTGGAGCGTGATTTGCTTCTCCCGTACGCGGATGCGGATGTTGTCGCCAACACGGCCGCCGTGTTGTCGAACAAGCTGCTGCAGATGGCGAGCGGCGCCGTTTACGACGAGGACCGCGGCGTCAAGCAGATCCATGACGCCAAGCTGGACGCGCTGGAGGACATCATCGAGGCGGCGCAGGGCAAGCCGGTTATGGTGTTCTACAACTTCCAGCACAGCCTGAGCCGGATCCAGCAACAATTCCCGCAAGCGCGAACGCTGCGTAAAGGCCGTGACGGTAACGAGGACATTCGGGCATGGAACAGCGACGAGATCCCGCTGCTTCTGCTTCACCCGAAAAGCGCCGGTCACGGCCTCAACCTACAGGAGTCGAGCTGCCAGACGGTGGTCTGGTTCGACCAGATCTGGTCGCTGGAAGAGGACCAGCAGGCCAACGCCCGGGTGCACCGGCAGGGCCAGACGCGGCGGATCGTCGTCATGCGGCTGGTGGCCGAGGGGACGATGGACGAGGAGGCCGTGGCAGCACTGGAGCGTAAGGCAGCCGGCCAGGACGCGCTGATGGAAGCCGTCAAAGCACGCATACAAAAAATCAGGGGATGACACCATGAGCCAACAACAAGAGCACGATCCGGTCAAAAACCCAACGCATTACACCGTCGGCGGCATTCAGGCGATCGACTACATGTTCGCGAAGCTGAGCGCGGAGGAATTCAAAGGGTTGTGCCGCGGCAACGCCCTGAAATACTTGAGCCGCCAGGGACACAAGGCCGGAGGCGCCGAAGATCTTCGGAAAGCGCAGGAGTACCTCGGCTGGCTGGTCAACGTCACGGAGGGGAGGCACTTCCGCGATGCCAAGGTTTAAGACGTCGACACCACGAGCTAACGGCCGGGCGAAACATGACCATATCACTGCGGACATAATACGCCAATTGCAGGCTGAAAACTTAACGATTACTGCAATGGCCGATCGTCTTGAAATCCCGCGCGGTACTATGAGCTGGCTTTTAGCTAAACATAAGCTGTCCGGTACTTCCAAAGGTGTTATGTGGAAGAGAGGACCGCGACCCAAAAAACAACCGGTTGAACGCCCCCATGAAGAAATAAACGAACCGATTATTTTTCCGCCCCTAACGCCGGACATTACGAAATTGATGCATAAATTTTACCCTACGATGCCAAGGACGGCTTTGGCCAAACAGCTGGGCATCCCGAAAACGCAGCTGATCCACTATGCAATCCAACTTGGGCTGAAGTCGGGAGGTGTATGCCTTGAACTGGTCGGAGAGGATGACGCTTGAATACCTGAGGAACCGGAAGAAGATGACGGCTTACCAGCACCGGCTGACGGCGACCGACGGTGCGGATCCGTCCGAGGTGACGCGAGTAAATAGCATGGTGGCAGAAATGGCATGGGTAATCGAGTGGTTACGGACTGGCAGGCAGCCGGGCCTCTCACGCGGGGTGGACCGTCACGGCGCCTATCGAAGCAATAGGCACATCATACTTGACGAGGACCTGTTCCCAAGCTTGCAGGAGCCACCGCGCGCAAACGTCAGCTTGACGGAAGAGCAGCGACTGGAGGCGCTGGCAGCTATTCGTCTGCTGTCGCCGCGGGAACTACAATGCTTGTTGATGCATAAGGTCCAGGGCGAAGGGCCATCGCAAATAGCCTCACGGCTTAGAATATCCGTAAACACGGTAAAATCTAGCTTGCGCCGAGCGAAGCAAAAAATCCCCGGAGCCCAATAAAGACAAGGCTTCCCGGCGATCTTGACACCCGATTGACACCCAAAATTGCTATATATAGAGGGACATTTTACGACTCCTGGTGCGGCGCTGAACCGCTGAGGACGACCTGGTAAAGTCGGATGTCGGCCCGCAGTGAGAGAGGCTGCGGGCTTGTCCTCGCTAACGAACCTTGAACAAGTAGAACGAACGGTTGAAATAGCCGCCGTTAATGCGGACAGCATCGTCGTCGAATGATTCGATCAGTCCGCTGTGTTGGTGGACGCCGTCTTTTTGGATCTCGACGTGCTGCTGATTGCGCTGCGCTTCGGCAAGCTTAGCAGAAGTATCGAGAACGTATCCAGCTTTATACATGTTTATCACCTCTCTGACATAATTCGGCATAATGGGAGGAAATTCCTTCCTACCGGCGAATTGGTAGTGTTGGGGGGTGAGACCAATTCTGCCGGAAGAATTTGCGAACGAGTTAGTAAGTGGCATTGTGAGAATGATTATGGTTCCGATGCTGTGGATTGTAGTTCCAGGGCTGATTGCTGGCTTGGCGAGTCTTCGGATTTCACGAAGTGCTGGAAAGGCAGGCATGATGCTGGGAATGGCGCTTGGCACCTTTGCTTTAATCAAAATTGGGCCTTGGAGTCATATCGTTTGAGTAAAGAAAAACGGGACGCAGTAATGCGCCCCATTTTTTATGCCCGTCACGTACTGGCCTTCTTCTTGTATTTGCTTGCTTCTTCCTTGCGCGCAAGGACGTCGGAGCGCCAGAATAAGCGTTCGCGATTCGTTTCTTTAATCGGCGTCAATTTGCCGCTTGTCACAAACGCGTGGAGGTTTTGCCTGGAACAGTTGAGCAGCTCCGCGGCCTCGGCCGTGCTGACGACTTCATGGGCAATCCATTCGGCCAAAGCTTCCTTGCTTTCGAAGTTGAACATGATGCACCGCCTTATAGTTTGGTCAGAATGACAATCAGGATAACAAGGGTAGCCAAGCAGAGGACGGCAGAGATAGCGGTCAGAATGGCCGTCAATTTGTATAACTTCTCTGGTTTCATGTTTGCCGCTCCTTTTGTGATATAATCAAGGAAAGAAGAACGAACCCTTCGTCTTGCTGGAGGAAGGTCAGGAGCCTTGCGGCTCCTTCCCTTCCTTGCTTGACTACCTCAGGCTAATCAGGGCGATTATGCCAGCGGCGAGGGCGAGTACGGCGTTTACTGTTCCGATGATTGCCGTCATCAGCAGTAACTTCGCAGTCCGTAACTCGATTCGTTCTTCTTTCCTCGTTTTACGCATCTTGTTCACCTCCTCTCTATACTTAAATTATACCAAATATATTTACGTACGTAAATAATTATTTGGATTATTTTGGCCATTTAGCGAAATTATTTTTGCTGTAGAGGAGGGGGAAATACGGTGCAAATCAGACAAGCTGAACACTTGCGAGTTGGCCAAAGGGGAAGCATATGAAGGCCCCGCGCGGGTCCTCCTGGCGCCCGGAAAAGGTGCGGGTGCGCGTGACCCCGATTTTTGCGTAGATACGATTCGGAATTAGTCGCTTCGTTTCATTATGCAACTAGCTGTATGAAAATTCAGGATGAAATAACAGCCCTTAACCCCATGCGGGACAAGGGTTTTTTGCTATTTTCGGGCACGATTTTGGGGAGGTGAAGAGGGAGTTATGGCGAAATCGGGGGCGAATCAAAGCGAAATGATCTTCACGGCGGCGCAGCTGGCCGATTTGCTCGGCTTGACGCCGCGTCGGGTCCAGCAGCTGGCCGAGGAGGGCATCGTCGTCAAGAGCGGTCGCGGGAAGTACGTCGCCGCGGAGAGTGTGCAGAATTACATCCGCCTGCAGGCCGAAGGTGCGGCGGGCAAGTCGGAAGTCGACTATTTCGATGAGCGGGCGCTGCATGAGCGGGCCAAACGCCGCAAAACGGAGCTCGAACTGGCCGTGATGGAGGGCGAATTGCACCGATCGGACGACGTAAAGCTCGTCATGAACGACATGATCGCGGCGTTTCGCTCCCGGATCCTCGCCATGCCCTCGAAGCTCGCACCCCAATTACTGGCGAAAGACGAGCTGCCGGTCATTCTGGAGATGCTGACGCGGGAGGTTCACGACGCTTTGACGGAGCTTTCCGCCTACGATCCGAAGAAATTTTACGCCGCCAGCTCGGAATTCGTGGAGTTGAACGACGATGATCCCGGCTAAACTGGCGAAATTGTTCCGTGGCATCGCGCAGCTGGCCGCCCCGCCGCCGGATCTCACCGTTTCGGAGTGGGCGGACGCTTACCGGCGGCTGTCGCCGGAGGCATCGGCCGAGCCGGGGCAATGGCGGACGAGCCGCGCGCCGTTCCAGCGCGAAGTCATGGACGCGATCAACGATCCGCGGGTTCAGAACATCGTCATGATGTTTTCGGCCCAGGTCGGCAAGACGGAGATCCTGCTGAACGCGATCGGCTACTTCGTCGACCACGATCCGGCGCCGATCATGCTGGTACAGCCGACGGAGCAGATGGCCGAAGCGTTTTCCAAAGACCGGCTCGCGCCGATGATCCGCGACACGCCGTCGCTTGGTAAGAAGATCCGCGACGTGAAGAGCCGGACGACGGGCAACACGCTGCTGCACAAGAAATTCCCCGGCGGGCACATCACGCTCGCGGGATCGAACGCGCCGGCGTCGCTCGCGAGCCGGCCTATTCGCGTTGTGCTGCTCGACGAAGTGGACCGATACCCGGCTTCTGCCGGTACCGAAGGCGACCCGGTCAACCTGGTCACGAAGCGAACGACGACGTTCTGGAACCGCAAGCGCATCATGGTCAGCACGCCGACGATCAAGAACGCCTCCCGGATCGAATTCGCGTACGAGGAGAGCAGCATGGAGCAGTGGTGCCTGCCCTGCCCGAGCTGCGGCGAGCACCAACCGCTGTCCTGGAAGCAGATCCGATTCGAGTACGACGAGGAAACGAAGGCGACGACGAAGGCGGACCATGCTTGCCGGTCGTGCGGCGCGCTCCACGGGGAGCATGAGTGGAAAGCCGGCACCGGCAAGTGGATCGCACGCAAGGACAACGCAAAGACGCGCGGCTTCCACCTGAATGAGCTCGCGAGCACGTTCGTGACGTGGAAGGAGATCGTCCACAACTTTAAAGAGGCCACCAAGGGCGGCAAAGAAATGCTGAAGACGTGGACGAACACGGCGCTGGGTGAGACGTGGGAAGAAACCGGAGAGAAGCTGGACGACGAGCTCCTGTATCAGCGCCGTGAGGACTACGGCGAAGAGGTGGACGTGCCGGAGAAGGCGCTGCTGCTGACGGCCGGCGTGGACACGCAGGACAACCGGCTCGAGGTTGAGGTCGTCGGGTGGGGCCTTGGTAAAGAGAGCTGGGGCATCCAGTACCACGTCATTCACGGCAAGCCGGACCAGCCGGAGACATGGGCGGCGCTCGATGCCTACCTCGCCCGTGAATGGCGGCGCGAGGACGGCGCGCGCATGCTGATCGCCGGCGCCTGTATCGACTCCGGCGGACACTTTACGACAGAGGTCTATAAATACTGCAAGCCGCGCGAGCACCGGCGCATTTACGCGATCAAGGGCGAATCCGGACCGGGCAAGCCGATCATCGCCGGACACAGCCGGACCAAGCGGGAGAAGTGTTTGCTGGTCCGCGTCGGCGTCGATGCCGGCAAGGAACGCATCACCTCGAACCTGAAGCTGGAAGAGTGGGGAGCAGGCTTTTGCCACTTCCCGATCGCGCCGGACAAAGGGTACTCGGAACAGTATTTCCGCGGCCTCACGGCGGAGCGGAAGGTGCTGCGCTTTAACCGCGGGCAGCCTCGATATGAGTGGCAGAAGGTATCCGCGCGAAACGAACCGCTCGACCTTCGGAACTATGCGATGGCTGCGCTGGAGATCGTGCAGCCGAACCTGGATGCATTGGCGCCGGCGGCCGGGCAAACGGCGGGGGCGGTGCCTACGGCTGCGAAGCCTGGCCGCAAGCGCGGCACAATCAGCAGGGGATTATGACGGGAAGGAGGTGAAGGAATTAATGCCTTTGCCAAAAGAACAAATTCAGCTCCATCTGGATGCCTGGTATGCTGCCGACCTGGCCGTATCGACTGGGCAGTCCTACACGATCGGCACGCGCAGCTTGACGCGCGCCAATCTGAAAGAGATCCGCGATAGCATCGCGTATTGGGAGCGGAAGCTAGCGGAAGCCGAGTCCGGCCGCAGCGGCGCTCGCGTCATGCGCGTGGTTCCGCGTGATCTATGAACATCATCGATCGTGCGGTCGCCGCTGTCTCACCGGAGCGCGGGCTGAAGCGAACGGTCGCCCGCAAGAAATTGCAGGTCATGAATTCCGGTTACTCCAATCACGGCGCAAGCCGGACCAAGAAGTCTCTACTTGGGTGGCTATTCCGCGGCGGGTCGCCGGACGAAGACATCATCGATAACCTGGAGACGCTTCGCCAGCGGTCGCGTGACCTTTACATGGGTGGGGCGACACTCGCGACCGGCGCGCTGAAGACGGCCCGGACGAATATCATCGGGACCGGCCTGCGGCTGAAGCCGGCGGTCGATGCGGACTTTCTTGGCCTCTCCGAAGATGAGGCGCAAGAGCTGAAGCGGACGATCGATCGGGAGTTTTCACTGTGGGCAGGCACGACCGCCTGCGACGCGATGCGGATGGACACCTTTTATCAGCTGCAACAGCTCGCTTGCTTATCGTACATGATGAGCGGCGACGTCTTCGGTTTGCTGCCGATCATCCCGCGCCGGCACTCGTTATACGACCTGCGGGTTCGGCTCGTTGAAGCGGACCGCTGCTCCAATCCGCAGAAGATGGAGGGGCGGGACATCGTCGGCGGCGTCGAATGCGACTCTGACGGTGCGGTCGTAGCCTACCATTTTGCGAATAAACATCCGCTCGGCAAGAATATGCCGCGCGAATGGACGCGCGTCGAGGTGTTCGGCGCGGAGACTGGGCGCCGGAACGTCATTCACATGATGGAGAAGGAACGGCCGGAGCAACGCCGCGGCGTGCCCTTCATCGCGCCGGTCATCGAATCGCTGAAACAGCTCGGCCGTTACACTGAAGCGGAGCTGATGGCGGCCGTCGTATCGGGCATGTTTACCGTGTTCATCCAGACGGAGAACGCGGCGGATCCGCTCGCGCCGGTCATCCCTGCCGGCGAGCAGGTGGACCGGGCGGACGAAAACAGTTACGAGCTCGGAAACGGCGCGATCATCGGATTGGGACCAGGCGAAACGGCGAACACGTCGAACCCGGGCCGGCCGAATACCGCATTCGACGGCTTCGTGACGTCGATCCTGCGGCAAGTTGGATCCGCGCTCGAAATCCCGTACGAGCTGCTGGTCAAAAATTTCACGTCGTCTTATTCGGCGAGCCGCGCCGCGCTACTTGAAGCGTGGAAGGCATTCCGGATGCGGCGCAGCTGGCTATCATCGGATTTTTGTCAGCCCATATACGAGGAATGGTTCGCAGAAGCCGTCGCCAAGGGGAGAATCCCGGCGCCCGGCTTTTTTGATGATGACCTGATTCGGCAGGCGTACACGAAAGCCGAATGGCACGGTCCGAGTCCGGGTCAGCTTGACCCATTGAAGGAAGTGCAGGCGGCCGAGAAGCGGATCGCAAACGGACTGAGCACCGGCGAGCGCGAGGCGGCCGAGATCAACGGCAGCGACTACGAGCAGAACCATCGGCAGCTCGTCCGTGAAAAGCGGATGCGCGCGGATGACGGCCTGACAGCTGGCGGAGGAGGTGAACAACAAAATGCCAAGACAGACGACGCCGATCTGGAACGCGACGAAGATCAATAACGGCGCGGAGCTCACGATCTATGCGCCAATCGAGGATGAGGAGTCCTGGTGGTACGATTCCGTATCGCCGAAGGGCGTCATGCGTGCGCTCAAGAATATGGGGAACGTGGACGAGATCCTCGTACGAATCAACAGTCCAGGCGGCAGCGTGTTCGCTGGGCTCGCCATCTACCAGTACCTCAAGGACCACAAGGCGAAGGTGACCGTCAAGGTCGACGGTCTGGCTGCGTCGGCAGCCTCTGTCATTATGATGGCCGGCGACACGATCATCATGGGGACGGGAGCTATGGTTATGGCTCACAATCCATGGGCTGGCCCGATGTATGGCGAGGCGAAGGATTTCAGAGCTGCCGCCGACATGCTTGATAAAACTCAGACGTCCCTCGTCAGCGTCTATCAAGACCGGACAGGGAAGAACGAAGACGACCTTAAGACGATGTTGAATGCATCGACTTGGATGACGGCCGATGAAGCCGTATCCCTGGGATTTGCCGACGAGGTCGACCGGAAGACGAAGGTCGCGGCTACCATCAAAAACGGCATCGCTTCGTTCGGCGGTCAACGCTTTGACCTGCGGGCGTTCGCCTCCATCCCTCCGTTGCCGGAAGCACTGGAGGAAGACGAGGCCGAGGAGGTCGCCGCGGAGGATTCCGCAGAAGAACAACCAGCGCCCGAGAGCGCAGAAGGAGATGACGAGATCATGGATTTGGCAGAACTGAAAGCCAAGCACCCGGATATCCTTAAGGCCGCGGTGCAGGAAGAGCGCGAGCGCATCAAAGCGCTGGACGAAATGGCGACGCCGGCCAATGCCGCACTGATCGCCTCGGCCAAGGAGTCCGGCAAGAGCCCGGAAGCTACCGCTATGGAAATCATCAAGGCGGACAACGAACGCCGGAAGGCGATGGCTGGCAAGCTGAAGAACGACGCCGACAACTCCGGCGTGAACGATGTCGAAACCGACGCTCCGGAAACGGGAACCGACAGCAAGGAAACGAAGGAACAGAAAGACGTGGAGGCCAAGGCGTCGGGTATCGCAGCCCGCGCGGCCGCACTCAGAGGAGGTAAGCGATAATGGCAGAGCAAATCACGGACGTTTTTGCCTGGGACGACCTGTTCGCAGGCCCGCCGCACATTGCGGCGAAGGGTGTCGTTATCTCGGGGGCTGGCACGTATAAGCGCGGCCAGATCTTGCAGTACGTCAGCACGGACGCCGCCGGCGTAGATACGGTCAAGGCCTATGTGGGCGGAACGAATGACGCGCCTTACGCCATCTTGGCGGATCCGGTAGTCGTTGTAACCACGACGGCGCGTGCGTCGGCCTACCTCAGCGGCGAGTATAACCTGGCCGCGTTGCGCATCGACGGCACGATCGCCGTCAAGGACCACGTCGAAAAACTCAGAAAAGTCGGTCTGATTGTCAAGACCGTCGTTAAATAAGGAGGGTCACCCATGGCTGGATATTACGATACGCGCACGCTTTTGGAAGCAAAGCGTCAAATTCCTTCGGTTCTTACCTTCTTGCGGGATCGTTTTACGCGGACGGGTAAGACGTTTCCTACCAAGACGGTAGAAATTGAATACATGAAGGGCAAGCGCCGGCTTGCGCCTTACGTTTCTGAACTTCTGCCGGGCAAAGTTATCGCGCGCGATGGGCGCACGGTCAGCGTAATTGAACCGGCGCTGATTAAGCCAGCCCGTCCGATCACGACGATCGACCTGAGCAAGCGTGGGTTCGGCGAGGACCCCTATTCCGGTAAAACGCCGGAGGAGAGAGCGGAAGAACTTATCGCTTCGGACATGATCGACTTGGACGACACGATCACGAGGCGAGAAGAAGTTGCTTTGTCCGAACTCATTTTCAGTGGCAAGGTTACACAAATCGGCGAAGGCGTTAGCCAAATCATCGATTATAATTTCACGAACAAAGAAATCCTCACGGGTCCGACACTCTGGAGCGAAGATACAAGCAACATCGTGGGGGATCTTGTCCATTGGAAGCAGTTGGTCGCGAAGGCTTCGGGCGGTGCTCCTGGAGTTCTCCTGGTAGCGACGGACGTCGCGAACGCGTTCATCGAGAATGCAAAGATCCAGAAGCTGCTTGATATCCGCGGTTTCACGCTCGGTGGCGTCGCACCTCGGCCGCCTGTTGGCGGTGCGACCTATATCGGCTACTTGAATTATCCGGGTGTCGAGATCTGGAGTTACGACGAATGGTATCTCGATGATACGGATCTTGACGGCAACGGGGATCCGAAGCTCAAGCCGATGGTTCCTGCAGGCACGGTCGCCTTCTTGCCAACCGATCCGCTATTCACGTTCCATTACGGCGGTATCACGATTATGGGTGATGACGGCAATTTCCGTACGATCGAGGGGGATCGCGTACCTGAAAGCTGGGCGGAGAAGAGCCCGGCCGTTCGTTGGTTGCAGATCAGCTCGAAGCCGCTGCCGGTGCCGGTAAATTCGGACGCTTGGTACGTCGCCAAAGTCTTGGAATAGGAGGACCTGCCATGACTATTAAATCGACTTGGGCCATTCGTACGAAGGATGGCCTTATTCCTGCTGGTGAGGTCGTCAGCCTCGCCGATACGGAAGTCGAGATCCGGCTGGTGAAGGCAGGTCTTGCTGAATGGGCGGACGGCCAACCGGCATTCACACCTGCGGCCGAGGACGAGGAATGGCCGTCTGCGGATGAATTCAAGACGGCTGCCGCCGATCGCCAGAAAGAACTGCTGCAGCGCGCCATGCTCGAGCCGGCATCGAACGCCGCGGAGCGTCTGAAGCAGTACGAGACATTCCTGGAAGGCGATCCGGAATGACGCTGCCGCTGCCAAACTTCAAGGATTTTGTAGCCGCAGATAACGCGACGTTCCTCAATCCGGCCGAGTTTGGCGACCTGCTCCTCATCAACGACCGCGAGATCGTGGGCGTGCTGGACCAGTCCGGCGATACGGAACACCCGTGGGCGTCGGCCGAAGGCGTGTCGGTGCTCACGCATGTGCTCTTCGTGAGCCTGGCAGATTTCGGCGGCGAGCCGGAGCAAAACGAATGGCTTAAAATCAATGGCCGTCGCTACCGTGTGGACCGCGTCTACGCGGATATGGGCGTGCTCACGATCGGCCTGGAGGCGAATGTCACATGATCGTGCAGGGCGAGGTGCGGGGCGTCCGCGACGCGCTGCGGCGAATCGGCGGACTGGACAAGGATGTCCGTAAGGCTTTCCTGTCCGCGCTCAACCGGACGCAGCAGCGCATGCGAACGGAATCCGGCCGTAAGGCGCGGGAGACGTACATCGTCAAGGCTAAGTCGGTCACAGAGCAGGTCATGCTGCGGCGCGGCAGCGCGTCCTCCCTGTCCAGTGAGCTGCGCTGGAAGGGTGGAAACCTGCCGCTGATGCAATTCCGAACTAGCCCGCGGGGCGTCACGGCGAAACGGCCACGCGTGTTGAAGGCGGCTGTGAAGCGCGCGGGCGGGAATAAGCCGATCGACGGCGCGTTCCTCGCGCGGATGGGCAGTGGGCACGTCGGCGTATATCGGCGGAGTGCGAGGCGTCGGCTGCCGATCCAAGAGCTTTACGGCCCGGCCGTCCCGGTCATGCTCAACAACCCCGAGATCGTGGAGCACCTCGAAAACGTGGCGGGCGAAACGATGGAGCAGCGGCTGGAGCATGAATTGAATCGACGCCTGGGAGGTGGAACGTCTTGACGACGGTCATGCTGATCCTGGCGCTGCAGGACTATCTTCGCACGGAGCTGGCTGGTGACGCGGCGGGCGTTCCCGCCGTCCACCTCGGCGCGCTGCCAGCAAAGTCCGAATCGACACGCGATGCGGAAGTGTTCCCGCTGATCATCATCCGCCCTATGGAGGGCGACAGCGACGAAAGCGCAGCGACCGCACAAATTAAGCTCATTTTCGGGACCCAGTCGGAACACGATTCGGGTTTTATTGACGTGCTCAATTTGATGGAGCGTGTGCGGATCCTGCTTATGCGGCAGCGCATCATTGATAAGAAATTCCGCATCGAATCGGATTGGAAATGGAAATTCCTTGAGGACCAGCCGGAGCCGCAATGGATCTGCCAAGCGCTCACGACCTGGACCCTACCGCAAATCAGACAGGAGGTCAAAAATCTATGAGCACCAAGAGGAAGCAAGAGCAAGACGCCGAGCTGGCAGCTGAAGAAGCGAGCGACGGCGTGATGGTGACGGACACGGACTTAGAAGCTGCCGAAGTGGCAGCCGCGGATCCGGTACCGAATCCGATTCCCCAGCCGGAGCCTACCGCATACGAAGGCCAGGACCAAAACATCCCGGCCGAGCCTTTCGGCGTCTTCGCGGCAGCCGAGCCGGAGGCCGCGCCACCCGTCACGGGTCCGCTGATCTATCTCGGCCCGAACATCCCGGGCGGCCGGCTGCTGCAGTCCACCGTCTTCCGCACGGAGGTTCCCGCGTATCTGCAGCCGTTGATCGCGGAGCGACCGGCCGTGTCCGATCTCATCGTGCCGGTCAGCGATATGGCTGCCGTACAGGCGCGTATCGTCAAGACGGGGACGGCGGAGTATGTCGCCTATCAAACCCTGCTCCAAGGAGGCATCGACAATGGCATTTAATCACGGCGTTACCGTAAATGAGCAAGCCACATCGGTGCTGGCGCCAACGGCTGCGGCAACGGGCATCCCGTTTGCGGTCGGTACCGCGCCGGTGAATCTGGCGACCGCGGCCGTCCCGGCCAATACGCCGGTGCTCGCTTATACGTACGCGGAGGCGGTCGCCGCGCTCGGCTACTCCGACAACTGGGCGGACTTTACGCTTTGCGAGCTGATCTATTCCCACTTTGCGCTTTACGCCAAGGCACCGCTGATCCTGGTCAACGTGCTGGATCCAGCTACGCACAAGACGACGGTCGCGCCGGCATCGGTCGCTGTCAGCAATAAGGTCGCGACGATCGTCGCGTCCGGCGTCGTGCTATCGTCGCTGATCGTGAAGTCGTCCGACGGCACAACGACGTACACGGCCGCCGATTATACGGCCGCCTTTGACGACGACGGGCACGTCATCATCACAACCAAGGGGACCATTCCGGCGAACGCAACGCAGCTGCAGATCGGCTATAACAAGCTCGATCCCAGCGCGGTCGACGCAGACGATATCATCGGCGGCGTATCCGTCGGCGGCGACTATACGGGATTCGAGCTGGTCAACCAGGCTTATCCACGTTATGGCGTGCTGCCCGACCTGCTGGTCGCGCCTGGCTGGTCGCATGAGCCGGCGGTAGCTGCCGTGATGAAGGCCAAGGCCGGCAACATCAACGGTAACTTTAAGGCGATGGCGCTAACGGATCTCGATCCGACGGAGCCTTACGCGGATGCCGGCGCCTGGAAGTCGGACAACAACTACACGGGCACGTTACAGATCGCAACGTATCCGATGCTGACGCTTGGTGCAAAGGTATTCCATTACTCGACGCAGCTCGCCGGCCTGATCGCGCGCACCGACGCGGACAACGGCGGCATTCCGTTCGTTTCGCCCTCGAACAAGTCACTGCAGGCAGACGGCACGGCGCTGGCCGACGGTACCGATCAATTCCTGGGTATCGACCAGGCGACGTATCTCAACAGCCAGGGCATCATGACAGCGGTCAACCTGGGCGCGAGCGGCTGGAGGAGCTGGGGCAACAACACGGGTGCATTCCCGGGCGTCACGGATCCGAAAGACAGTTTCATCCCGATTCGCCGCATGTTCAATTGGATCGGGAATAGCCTGGTCCTGACGTACATGCAGCGTGTAGACGATCCGCTGAATAATCGCCTCATCGCAGCTGTGACCGACTCCATCAATATCTGGCTGAACGGCCTGACGGCTTCCGGCGCACTGCTTGGTGGCCGTGTCGAATTCCTCGAGTCGGAAAATCCGATTACGAGTTTGATGGCGGGCAAGGTCAAATTCCATTTATACATCACGCCGCCGGGGCCGGCGCAGGAAATCAATTTCCTGCTTGAATACGACACGTCGTATCTGGCCGCGCTGTTCGCGTAAAGGAGGGACAACATGCCGACAAGATCTGAACGCGTTATTGACTATTCGGTGTTCAAGGACGGGAAGGATTACTTGGGGACTGCTACGGCGAACCTGCCGGAAATCACGTACTTGGTGGATACCATCAAAGGCGGGGGCATTAACGGTGAAGTAGAGGCGCCTGCGCCGGGCCAAACCGGTGCGATGACGCTCACGCTTAACTGGCGGACTATCGAAGAAGCCGTGACGGAGCTGCTTGCACCTAAGGTGCATGCGCTCGATCTGCGCGCTTCGATTCAAATGTTCGATCCAGCGACCGCAGAATTTAAGGAAAAGGCGCTTAAGGTCACGGTGCGCGCCCGTCCGCTCTCGAGCTCGCTTGGTAACCTCGAGCCCGCGGCCACGATGGACTCGACCAACGCATTTTCGGTGACCTATCTTAAGGTCACGATCGACAAGGTGGACAAGCTGGAGATTGACAAGTACAACTATATCCACAAGGTCAACGGTGTCGATTATCTGGCGACAACGCGGGCCAATCTTGGATTGTAAGGAGCGTTTTTCATGGCTGACGATCAACAAGCGGCAGAAATGCCGCAACAAGAGCAAGCTGGGGCCGGCGAAGTTTATACTTTCGCCCGGCCTGTTCTTTTCGAAGGGGCCGAGTACAAGCAGATTACCGTTGACTTTGACAAGTTGACCGGAGAGGACATCTTGTCGAGCGAGCGTCAATATCGTGCTGATCAAAGCCGGAACGGCGGTGGATCCCTTGCGCCGGAAATGGACAAGGCCTATCAAGCAATCATCGTTGCCAAGGCGTCCGGTGTCCATGCCGGACTCATCCGTGCGGCATCCGCCAAGGACTTCACCCGCCTTACCTTGAGGGCGCGAAATTTTTTGCTACTGTAGGCGTGGGGAGCGGCGGTGCGTTTAGGAAAAACGTAGCCGCCCTCGCCATGCTTACATATACGCCGGCACCTTTTTACTTGGGGCTGCCGCTGGCGGAGATTAGGGAATGGATGGACGATATCGCTGAATTGAAGGGAAAGAGGGGATAAATTATGCCAGGACGCAGCAGGGAATACGATATCGCATTCCGCCTTAACGGTTTGATGGACTCCTCTTTCCGTCAATCCATGGGTGATGCGGAACGCCATATTGAAGAGCTCGAGCGGGCTTTGCGGGCGATGAACAGCCGGGGAGACCTCGATGATCTGCGAAGAGACGCAGATCGGACGGAGGGCTCAATCGACAGGCTGACGGACGGTGCGAAGCATTTCGGCGACACGTTGAAGCGCGTTGCAGAAGTCAGCGGGGCATTCGCCATCGTCAACAGGGCAAGCGATTCGCTTCAGGATATCGTCGGCACGGTATTCGATCAGTCCGACGCCATGGCGCAATTGGAGGCGGCGACGGGAGCGACGGCCGAGGAAATGGCGGTCATGCACGACAGTGTCGAGGATCTCTACAATATGCGTCTCGGTGATGGCTTCGAGGACTTGAGCAATGCGATGGCTACCGTTCGCCAGGTATCGAAGGCGACGGGCGACGAGCTCGAGGGGATGACCAAAGACGCTATCGTCTACCGCGACGTGTTCGGAGAGGACATTACGGAGTCAATCAAGGCGAGCGATACCATGATGAAGAACTTCGGCGTGTCTTCAAAAGCGGCGTATAACCTTCTAGCTCAAGGGGCGCAAAAAGGACTCAATAAGTCGGGTGAACTGCTGGATAGCGCCAACGAATACAGCGTCTACTTTTCCACGCTCGGCTACAGCGCCGAGGACATGTTCAATCAATTTGCCGCAGGCCTTGATGCCGGCGCGTTCAACCTGGACAAAGTCGGCGACGCGGTAAAGGAATTCGGGATCCGGATCAAAGACGGCAGCGATTCCACGTCTGACGCTCTTGCTGCTCTCTTTGCTCCGGATAATATCGTGAAGTGGACAGACTCGCTCAAAAAAGGCGGAACGAAGTCCAAGCAGTACATTGAGCTAGCCGGGAAGGTAGGCAAGACAACAGCAAATCAAATGCTGGCCAATCTCAATAAGGGCGGCAAAAAGGCGAGCGACACGTTCACTGTTCTGCAGTCAGTCATGGGCAAAGGGCAATACGTACTTGACGGCCTGTCGGATGGCTCACTGAAAGGCCGCGATGCCATGCAGATGGTCATCGACAAGCTGGACGACATCAAGGATCCTATCGAACGCAGCACGATCGGCGTGGCTTTGTTTGGTACCCAATTCGAGGACATGGAAGCTGGCGTTATCTCGGCGCTAGGATCCGCGCGTCAGCAGTTTGATATGACGAAGCAAACAATGGACGACGTCGCGGCCGTGAAATATGATACGCTCAGCAAGCAATTTCAGGCGGTCGGTCGCGAGCTGATGACGGGCCTTGTCATTCCGCTCAGCGAAGATCTGATGCCGCTGCTGCAGGACTTCGCCGGCTGGCTGGGAGACAATAAGGAACTGGTGAAGGTGATCGCCCTCGGCGTGCCTGCTGTCTTACTGGCGAAGAACACGGTTAAGATCGTTCGTAGTCTCATGACGGTGCAGGCCGCGGCTGCTGGCGCCGGCGGAGCGGCGGGAGCGTTCGGCACCGCAGCAGCGCTGCTGACCAATCCGATTGGCTTAGCTGTCGCTGGCGTTGGCGCGCTCACCTTAGGGGTGATAGCTTACAAGCGCCATCAAGAAAAGGCACGTCAAGAGCTGCTGAACATGGGGGATTCTCTAGGTGAGGCGTATTCTAATTTCGATGAGATCGACCATGCTAATAAAAGAACACAAAACCTCATTACAGAGTATGATCGCTTAACAGCAAAAATAAAAAATTCGAAGACACCCGCAGACGAGCTTACCGAAGCTCGAAGGAAACTATCGAATGTCGAGCAAGAACTTATCGATATGAATCCGCAAATCTTGAGCGCCGAAGATGCACGGAGCGATAGATTTCGAGAGCAACTTGATTTGGTGAAAGGCATCAATCAAGCGAAGGCGGATATGAGTAAGCGCGAACTTGAACACCAAGCGCTTGAAGCTGAGGGTAAATTGCCAGAGCTTGAAGATCTTTATCCTGATTTAGAAGCCAAGTTAGAAAAACAAAATACGGCTTATGAAAAGGCAAAAGAATCTTACAGAGATTACCTCCAGTATATGAATGAGTTGCAGGGGATCCGCGACAGTGACGAAAGTTACGACGAGAAAACGAAGGATTTAAACAGTCTTGCTCAGAAGATTCAGAGCGAAACTGGATTGTACTATGGCGGTAACTGGGCAAACTTAGAGTACGACCTTAACAATTTAGAAAAATCTTTCGACGGTCTTAATAATAAAATCGGCAAAACTGAAAAAGAAATAGCCGATGCACAAGATAGTTTTGCTTCCTATTACAATCTGCAAGTGAAAATGATTGAGAACGAA
The DNA here is from genome assembly GCF_042649185.1 of Cohnella sp. GCM10012308. NCBI lineage: Bacteria > Bacillati > Bacillota > Bacilli > Caryophanales > Paenibacillaceae > Cohnella > Cohnella sp. GCM10012308. The sequence goes on along the minus strand of NZ_JBHRYU010000031.1, from coordinate 16,822 downwards.
CTGGGCGGTTCGATTGAAAAAATGGCTGAACGGTACAACAAGGCATCAGAGGCGGAAAAGAAGAGATTCGCCGAAGCGGCCCAAGCGATCGACGAGTTGAACAAACAAGTCGACCTCCTCCCAGCGGAGAAGAAAATCAATGTCGACGTGCTATATAAAACCTCAGGCTTGCCTCAGCCAGCCGGTACCGGATCGAAGAGCGTTTTCGCGGATGCTCCTTGGATGCCGAAGGTGCCGGAGCTTCCTAAATACGCCAAGGGCGGTATCGCGAATAGTCCCTCTATATTTGGCGAGGCGGGTCCGGAAATCGCTATTCCGCTGGATAATAGGCCTCGATCGCATGCTCTGCTTGACGTGGCAAACGACATGATGGGGCGATCTGGAGAAGGTAGCAGCGGTGATATTACCGTAACATGGGCGCCGGTGATCACTGTCCAAGGCGGCGATCCGGAGACTGAACAGCGATTCCGCCAAGCCCTTCAGGACTCGCAAGCCGATTTTGAACGGAAATTCCGGCAAATGGTTGAACGAAGAGAGCGGGTGAGCCTGCGATGATATACAGCACTTTGCAAGGCGATACCTGGGATGGTATCGCCTTTAAGCTGTACGGCGATGAGACGCTCATGTCGCTGCTGATCAATGCCAATCCGGCGCATGCGGCGACCGTCCTCTTCAGCGGCGGCGTTCTCCTTGCCGTGCCGGAACGACCTGCCGAGACGGCCGCCGACTTGCCGCCCTGGCGCCGGGAGGGCTGACCGATGGAGCAAATGCAGGACGCTCGCCGGGCGGTGCTTGTCCTTTCCTACAACGGTAAGGACGTTAGTGCGGACATCGCGAAATCGCTGCTTAGCTTTTCGTACACCGATGCGACGGGGATGCTTGACGATCTGGAGATCTCCCTCGAGGACCGGGAGCGGAATTGGCAAGGGGCATGGACGCCTGATGCCGGCGATCGAATCAAAGCGGAGATCCGAACGATTAATTGGGCGGGACCGGGCGAGATCAAGAGCCTGCCGCTCGGGTCCTTCGAGGTCGATTCGGGCAACGTGAGCGGCCCGCCGGACACAGTGACCATCCGTGCCGTTTCGCTGCCGAATAACGGAACGGCCAAGCTCGAGAAGCGGTCGAAGTCGTGGGAAAAGACAGCCCTGAAGACGGTCGCGGCCGAGATCGCGAAGCGCGCGGGGCTGACGCTGCTGTACGAGACGAAGGACAACCCTTCCTATGACCGCCTGCAGCAGACCGAGCAGTCAGACCTTTCCTTTCTCCAGGACACGGCGAACCGTGAGGGACTCGCCATCAAGGTGTCAGGCTCGAAGCTGGTCCTGTTCGACGAATTCACCTACGAGCAGAAGGCGACGATCGCGACGATCAAACGCGGCACGGATGATGTGACCGGATATCAATTCGATTGGTCGACGACGAACGCCGCCTATCGGTCCTGTACCGTTAGCTATACGAACGCCAAATCGAAAAAGACCGTCTCCGTCACGTTTACGCCCGCCGGCGCGCCGAAGACGGGGCCGGTGCTTAAGGTGAATGAGCAGGCCGATTCGCAGGCGGCCGCGCTGCGCCTGGCGCGGATCCGTCTGCGGGAGAAGAACAAGGAGTACGGCAAGGGCTCGCTGCAGCTCATGGGCGACATTCGAATGGCTGCCGGCCTAACAGTCCAGGTCAAAGGTTGGGGTAAGTACGACGGCAAATATATCATCGTCTCCGCGCGGCATGTCGTCGGCTCATCGGGGTACACGACCGACTTGGAAATTCGAAAGGTATTGGGGTGGTAACGGATGATCTATATCGGGCAAGTCTCCAAGGCGGATCCGGCAGCCGGCAGCGTGCGCGTCGTCTTCGCCGATCGCGACGACCTTGTGTCCGGCGAGCTGCCGGTCATCACGTCGGGCGGCTGGGGGCGCGGTAACGCCGTCCCTGAGCCGGGCGAGACTGTGCTGTGCGTTTTCTTGGATGCAACTCGAAACGTCGGGTTTTGCCTCGGCACATACGGAGATCCGCCGGGGGCTGCGGACCAGTGGGGGACGTGGTTTGAGGATGGCAGCTATGTCTATTATGACCGGGTTGCCAAGCGCTTGACCGTCAAAGCGGCGAGCGGCGTCAAGATCGACGGCGCGGCGCAGATCAGCGGCAACGTCAGCATAACCGGTAATCTGACCGTATCAGGGAGCATTACCGCAAGTAGTTACAGCGGAGGTGGGCTTGAATGAACAAGGTGGGGAGCCTTGGCCCGGTCGTCTTCGTCGTCTCCGAGGGTGCGACGCGTACGCTAGACGAATTCACGCGCAACTCTTCGGCCCGCTGGGCGCAGCACGACATCGTCGGCCAAAAGCCTAAAAAGCAATGGCTTGGCCCGGGCGTCGACTCCGTGTCGTTCTCGGTGCTGTTTAGCGTAAGTCTTGGCCTCAACCCGCGGAAAGAGCTGGACCGACTGACCGAGCTCGAGCGCGACGGCAAGGCTGTGCCGCTCATTATCGGACGCAAAGGGGTTGGCGTAGGATTATGGGTCATCACGTCCATGACGCAATCCTGGGATGTGCTGGACGGTGAGGGGAACGTATATTCGGCAACGGCCAATCTAACGCTGGAGGAGTATGTGAAATGATTTTTTCCGTGGATATGACCCAGCCCTCGAAAATTGACTTCGCGCCGGCGACGGTCGCCGCAGAAGTCGCACAGAACATTCGAACGATTTTGACGACGCCGATCGGCAGTGCGCCGCTTGCTCGCAGTATAGGGATCGACAACACGATGATCGACGAAGCGCCGGCCATCGCTGAGGCTCGTCTGGTCGCCGAGATTACGGCAGCCATCGCCGCCCAGGAGCCGCGCGCGGTAGTGTCTGAAGTCTTGATTAATGGCGATCCTACTGCTGCGCTTGCTGGCCGTCTGCCGGCTATCGTGCGGTACAGTCTCGCGGATGGGGTGACCTGATGGAATACGTGGATTTGCCAGAAATTCAGTTTACGTCGGAGGATGCGGCCAGCATCCAGCAGAGCATCATCACCGTATACGAAGGCCTTACCGGCCGTACGCTTCAGCCCGCCGATCCGGTGCGGCTTTTTTTGTCTTCGCTTGCGGCCATCATCGTGCAGCAGCGGGTGCTGGTCAACCAGGTCGCCAAGGGCAACCTGCTGCGATTTGCGACCGGTTCGCTGCTTGATCATATGGGAGCCTTCCTTGGCATTACCCGGCTCGCTGCCGCGCCGGCCATCACGACGCTGCAGTTTACGTTATCCATTCCGCTGACGTCGGCGACGCCGATCCCAGCGGGGACGCGTGTCGGTGCGCAAGGGGGCGACGGCTCGATCTACTTTTCAACGACAAGTTATTTTGAGATCCCCGCAGGCAGCACGACCGGCACGATTACGGCGGAAAGCTCCACGCCGGGAACGGCGGGTAACGGCTTTTTGCCGGGTCAGATTAACGTGCTGATGGATCAGCTGCCGTTTGTGCAGGCAGCGGTCAACCTGACGGAGAGCAGCGGCGGCGCTGCAGCCGAGTCGGACGAAGACTTCCGTACGCGGATCCGCACAGCGCCGGAGTCATACAGTACGGCAGGCCCGCAGGGCGCCTATGAATTTTGGGCAAAAACGACGTCGTCGGCCATATCTGACGTCCACGCTTACTCGCCTGCAGACGGCGAGGTCACGATCGTGCCTTTGCTGGTTGGCGGCATCATCCCCGGGCAGGATGTGCTCGACGCTGTCGCGGAGACGCTCGAGGACCGCGGAATCCGACCGCTGACGGACAAGGTCACCGTCGAGGCCCCGTTGCCGGTCTCGTACAACACGGGGCTGACCTACTACATCAACAAGACCCGGGCGGCGGAGGTCCCGGCGATCCAGGCGGCGGTCGCGGCAGCCGTCGCGGCTTATCAGCGCTGGCAGAAGGCGAAGCTTGGCCGCGACATCAATCCGTCGGAGCTCGTCGCGCGTGCGATGGCTGCGGGAGCACAGCGAATTGTGGTGACAGCGCCAACGTATGCGCCTCTCGACGCGACGCAGATCGCCCAGGAGAGTGCGACGAATATCGTATATGGGGGGCTCGTCGATGACTGAGATGCAAACCGTGAGCCTCCTCGAGCTGCTGCCGTCGTCGATCCGTGGGGATCCTGCGATGGCTGCAGCTGCCGGTGCGCTGGATGTGCAGCTGCAAGCGACCGCCGCGATGGTATCCGCCTTGGATATATTCGGTCGTTCGGCGGAGTGGACGGACGAAGAGACGGACGAGCTCGCCTGGCAGTATCAGCCGCCGTACTACGATCCGGATCTGCCGCTTGATCAACGGCGCGCCCTGGTCCGCAATGCGATCCCGTTCCATCGTAAGAAGGGAACGCCGGGCGCGGTCGAGGACCTGATCGCGCTGCTGTTTGGTGAGGGGGCGGTTGAGGAGTGGTGGGAATACGGCGGGGATCCGCATCACTTCCGGGTGCTGACAAATAACTCCGAGGTGACGACAACGCGGGCCCAGGAGTTTATCCAGGCGGTGGATGCCGTCAAGCGGCTGTCGTCGGTGCTCGACAGCGTCACGATCAGCCAGTCCGAGCCCCTGCAGCTCTACTTCGGGGGCGTTTTGCATTTCGGAGAACAGATTACGATTTAAGGAGGAAAAGGCGTGGCAGTATTTGGCGGAATGACTTTAACCAATAAAGGCCTGGCGCTGCAAGGTAAAGCGCAAGCCGGCGCGGAGCTCCACTATACCAAGTTTGCCATCGGCGACGGATCTCTCACGGGCCAAGCTATCCCGGCGCTTAACGGGCTGATCTCGCAAAAGCAGACGCTGCCGATCGCACGGCTGCGGATCCAGCCGCCGAACAAGGCTGCTGTTGGCACGGTCATATCTAATGCGGATGTGACCACCGGCTTTTACATGCGTGAGATCGGCCTTTTCGCGCAGGATCCGGACGTCGGCGAAATCCTATACGCTTACGCGAATGCCGGCGTGACGGCCGACTATATCGGCCCCGGTGGCGGGCCGGACATCGTTGAAAAGACATTCGACACCGTGGTAACCGTAGGCACGGCCGCCAACATCACCGCTACCATCGACGGATCGCTCGTCTTCGCGAAGGAATCGGATCTCATCCTGCGAGCTGCGGACGGTGCGGTGCGGGTCGCGACGACGGCCAACATCACGCTGTCCGGGCTCCAGACGATCGATGGTGTCGCGCTTGCGGCAGGCGACCGGGTGCTCGCTAAGAATCAAACGACGGGCAGCCAGAACGGCATCTACGTCGCGGCAGCTGGCGCATGGCTACGCGGGGCAGATGCCGACACGACGGCCAAGGTTGCCGCAGGAATCAGCGTGTACGTGCGCGAGGGTACCGCAGGCGGGGGCAAGACGTTCGCCATGAGCAACACGGCAGCCGTTACGCTTGGCACGACGGCCATCACCTTCGTGCAAACTGGCGGCGCCGGCGCGTCGACGGATACGGCCATCGGCAGCCGTACGATCAGCGATGCGACCGCGCCGACCGGCGACAGCGGCACGGTGACGACGTTGTTCGGCTGGTTGGCCAACATGATTAAGTCGATTACGGGCGGGGCGACCTGGCGGACGGCTCCCGTGAAATCGCTCGCCGCGCTCAATTCGGAAAAGGCAAACCTGTCCGGATCTGCGTTTTCGGGCCCGGTCTCTGCCCCCAGCGCGACGGTCGGCAGCAATGTGCTTCAGCCAGCAAATACACAGGAGAGCCTGCTGCTTAAGGGCGGCAGCTCAAACGGCGTATATATGGGCTTTTATCCGAAGGCAGCGGATCAAAGCTCGCGCGGCGCATATTTTGGCTACGTCGATGCCGGTTCCTCAGATTTCAAGTTTCACAATCAAATCGACAATGGAAATCTAATCTTCGGCGTTGGCGGTACCGGGCGAATCAAGATAGGCACGACGACGGCAAGCCATCTGGAGGCATCCGGGCAGATCATTTCGACGTTGCCATCAGGTGCCGCGCCTTTCGTTGTCACTTCCCCTACCGTCGTCCCTAACCTAAACGTCGACATGGTGGATGGCAAACATGCCAGCGTCGGGAATACGACGGACACGCTTGTAGTGCGCGATTCGTCAAGCTTCATTAACGTGTCGGGCGTAACTCTTTTGGCGGCGCAGGGCACTGCGCCTATGGTTGTTACTTCGACGACCGTAGTCGCAAACTTAAACGCCGATACAGTTGACGGTTTTCATGGTAGCGACTTTGTCAGGGCGAACCAGGCGGACAACTATAAAACTTCAACCGACTTGCCGAGCACGTATCCCAACAAGACAACGACCTCGTTTTTTGTTAATAACGTCTCGGGATGGCCCGCACAATACGGCACTGTAGTCACCATCAAGGGATACAACAACATGGCGGCAACCCAATATTTTTACCCGTACAACGTGGATGCACCGATAAAATACCGTTACGGACTCTACAGCACAGACGCTTGGGGATCTTGGCGGGAACTTATCGATTCAAAAGGGCCGTCAACGACCGCACTTGTCACGAATTTAAACGCCGACCTTCTGGATGGGTTTCACGCATCGGCAAGCAATAGCTCGAATACCGCCGTTGTCCGTGATGCTAACGGAGGCGTCTCCGTTGGACAAGCGACGATAAACGCCGCCCAAGGCACGGCGCCTTTTGTGGTTACATCAACGACCGTGGTAACAAACCTGAACGCGGATATGGTGGACGGGTATCACGTAAGCACAGTAGGGACGACCAATTTTAGCATTCCATATCGAGATGGAAACGCCGTTATTAGCGCGAATCGGTTTAATTCCTTAATCGCATCCGGTACATCTCCGTTTGTAGTGGCATCCACGACCGTCGTCACGAATCTTAACGCCGATATGGTGGATGGATTTCACCTAAATCAAGACGTCAGAACAACGGCACGACCGACGTTTGCGGGGGCTGACTTAACTGGAGGCGAGGTTTGGTTAGGTGCTGGGAATGTAAATGGCCCACTCACATTTAGTGCAACGCCAGTGTTCAGATATGGCGCATCGTTTGTTGATGATAATGGGACCGGGGCAGCTCCGTTTTCAGTTAGCTCCGGTGGCTCGACGGTTACAAACCTTAGCGCCGATATGGTGGATGGATACCATGCTACGGACTTTGTCTTAAGCAACAGTGGCGGCGTTATTCCGAACATCGTGACGACCACAGGCACTGCCACGGCGTATGTCGCAACCATTCCGGGCATAACGGCACTCAGTCACGGCATGCTCATCCGGGTTAATTTACACGTTCCTAACGGAGCAAGCCCAAAGTTAAACGTTAACGGACTAGGAGCTAAGGACATTTTTGTATCTGGAACATTTACGCTCCCCGCTAACTGTTTAGCAAGTGTTCAATATCTCTATTGGGATGTGAACATGAATGGATTTATGGTCATGAGTAATAATGCAACAAGCAACGCCGCTGCAGGGACGTTAATGTACCGCGATACTAACGGGGACACAAGCGCCCGCCGGTTCACATCGACCGTAGGGACCGGCACGGCCCCTTTCACCGTGACATCCACGACCGCTGTTGCGAATCTCAACGCCGATATGGTAGATGGATATCATGTGAGCGCGGCAGGAACGGCCAACAACATACCGCTCAATAACGGCACGTTGATGTTTACTCTGAACGCTGACATGTTGGACGGTAAGCACGCTACTGACTTTGTCCCAAGCGCGGCACGCACCAGCTTTATATCCCTGTACGTTAACGCTTCTACTGGATCGGATTCCAATAGCGGAGCGAGTACGGGGACAGCGTTAAAGACTATAGGCGCCGCGCTTGCCCTCGCAAAAAAGAATTACGGCATAATGTACACTGAAGTCGAGATTTACGTAGCAGCGGGAACATATGCAGAAAATATCGTTATCGACGCTTCTTGCGGATCGCGAGTCTTCATGTTAGGGGCCGGAGATTCGACCATCATTAACGGTACTGTGAGCGTTTCGCATATCGCCTATTTATCAATGGGTTCCATGACCATCGCCGCCACTACTGCAGCACTGACTGTAGCGTACGTTACGTATGCAAGTGTTGTTAGTATTAGCATTGGGACTGCTGCTTCTTCCCCCGGTATAGTTATCACGGGAGGCTCAAGAGCGCGAGTCGTAGACTGTACAGTAAGTAATCGATCCATCGCTATTCAAGGGAATCTCCTGAGTAAGTTTTTGTCCAGCGGAAACGGAGGAACTGGCAACTCTACCGGATTAAACGCCACGAACGGTGCGCTTATTATTAAAGATTCCACTCAGCCCGCAGGAACGACCGCTGAAAGCGCAAGTGTAGGCGGCCGTATCGGAACAACTGCTTAAGCAACAGAGACCTCAGTTATCGAATCATTTTAAAGGGAGCGATTCATATGACAACGACAAGACAACGAGCAAGCGTACGCCTGACGGAGATCCAAGCACAAATGTACGTGCTGGGGGAAGAGGCGAAGTCACTCGCCGCATTCCTGAGCATCGCGCAGGCCGAGGACCAGGAGCTCGCGGCAGCCGCCAAGGAGCAAGAGAAGCAAGCGGAATAGTACGGTCGGCCCCGCTTCGGCGGGGCTCATTTTATGACGGAGGCGGTGCGCCGCAATGAATCAGGATATTGACCAGGTCGCCAAGCTGGCGCAGTTGGCCGAGAAGTACGGCGTCGCTCTCATTTTCGCTTTAATCTTCCTTGTCACGATGCTGTATGTCGTGCGCATGGTCGTGACCGGCAAGCTTGTGCCGCGGTCGCTGTTCGACAAGGTGGAGCACGATCGCGACGAGCTGCTGACGGCGCTGATCGAGCAGAAAGATACGTATCGTTCTATCGCGGGCGTGGTAAGTAATCTTAAAAAGGATGACCCAAACGAGAGGAGCGGATAACGCATGATTAAATGGCTCATGCGGCTATCCCCCTGGTACCGGGACAAGCAGCGGCAGCTGAACCACGCGTCGATCAAGACGCGCAGCGCCATCATCCAATACCGTACCGCGTCCCGCGAGCTGCAGGAGGAGATCCGAAGCAACAACTTTGCCAAGTACCTTATATACGAAAAAGGGGACTGATCCTATGCTTGACTGGATCGACCTCGCGCTGCTGGCCGTCTACACCGTGACGGTCGGTACCGCGACTTACATTTTGGCCGCTCATCGCAAATATTTTCACGAGCGTTTCCGGAAGGGCGTCGTCAGCGCGTTTATGCTGTCGATGCTCTTTTTTCTTGCCGCCTATGACGCGAAAATGCTCGTCGCGGTCTGGATCCGGGCAAGTATCGCCTTCGGGTGGCAGACGCCCGGCATGGACGCCGCGCAGCGCCTCACGTGGCTGATCGTGACCGGCGGGACCATGGTCGGCCTGCTGCTGCTCGCCTACCAGACGTACACGCGTAAATATGACTTGTGGATCCGGCTTCGGCGGCGGGATCGCGAGAAGGAGGATGAAGAGTAATGCATGATGCGGGAAATACGTTTCTGACAGCTCTGGCAGATCATCTGCTGGAGCTTATTTTTGCCGTTCTGGTCGGTTACGCGGTAAGCCTGCGTAAACGGTTCTCGGCTTGGCTCAACGCCCGTACGACGGCCGCACAGCGCGAGACGCTACACAAGCTGGCGACGGAGGCGGCGGCGCTCGCGGAGTCCATGATGGGCGGCGGGGCTGGCGCGCTCAAGCTGGACACAGCGATCACGTATGTATCGGATAGGGCGGCGACGCTCGGCATCAAGGTCAGCGAACAGTCGATCCGCGCGGCCATTGAAAAGGCCGTGCTCGATTATAAATCTCAGATCAAGGGAGGCACGACAAGTGCAAAAGCGGAGCAATAACAACGCCGAGGGGATCGACGTCAGCCATCATAATGGAAAAGTAGATTGGCCGAAGGTGGCCGCCGATGGCATTTCGTTCGCCTTCCTGAAGGCGTCGCAGGGCCAATTGTACCGGGACCCGACATTTGCCGACCATATCAAGGCGGCGCGAGCTGCGGGCATCATGGTAGGTGCCTATCATTTTGTCGATGCTAAATCGGTACTTGCGGCTCAATTGGAGGCGGCCAACTTCGCGGAGTCCATCGCGGCAGCGGGCGGCGTCCAGCTGCTCGACCTGCCGCCGGTCATGGATTACGAGAATAACCCGGGTGGTCTGTCTCAGGCGAAGATCAACGAGGTCGCAATGGCTTTCCTTGCGGAGCTCGAGCGGCTGACTGGCCGGCGTCCGATGGTCTACACGGGCAATTCCTTCGGCTTTAACTTCGGTCCGCAGCTGTCCGCGTATCCACTCTGGATCGCCAGATACAGCGCGTCTACTCCTCCGGACAACAACCAGGCCTGGCGGGAATGGACCATCTGGCAGTACAGCGACGGCAGCGCGGGCGGCGTGCGGGCAAACGGCAGCCGGAAGGTCGCCGGTCTGCCCGGCGCAGTGGACCTGAACGTCTACGCGGGGACGGGGGAGCAGCTGCGCGCAGCGTACGGGCCAAAGCCAGATCCAAAGCCCGACGGCAAGGACACGATTAAGGTCGTCGTCAATGACAAGCTGGCAGCGTATGGGCGGCTGATCAACGGCCATGTGTACCTCCCGCTCCGGCAGCTGGGCGAAGCGCTTGGCAAGGCGATCAACTGGGATAACGAAAAAAAGCTGCCGTATGTGGACGGCAAGGCCGTCTATACGTTTCAGCTCATCGATAACGTCGCATTTGTCGGTGTGCGCGCAGCGGCCGACGTGCTGGGCGCTACGGTGTCGTGGGACAACGTGACGAAAAAAGTATACCTGTATAAATAAGAAGCGCCCGGGGGCATCGGCTCCCGGGCTTTTTTCGTTAAGTTAAGAACCTGATACACTCTGGCGCCGTTAAATGTTCCTTCTATATGAAGCAAAGGCGGCGGAGTTATTATACCGGTAACGGATTTTTCAAGAAATAAAAGAATGGAGAGCATTAACTCCGTATATCACCAACAATATAACTAGCTTCCAATTAGATTAGAGTTACTCTGTATGCCAAAGGTTTCAGGGACCAATCTTTACAGAGTTCAAAGGGGTTTTTTATCACTTGAATGGAAGGAAAGGCTGAGAAACATTCAGCTACAAGATATATAAAATAATTATCTCGCTCCCTTTCAGCAGCCATCCATTCATTTATTGTTATATTAAAACTCAAGAAAGCTTTTGATGTGGTGCCTTTAACTTCAATACAAATTGTTTCGTCCTGTTGGTTCACGTATGATACATCGTAGCCAGGGGTTTCTCCATCTTTTGCAAGCCATCGAAGAGTAACTTTTTCTTCTTGCAGAAGGGTGTCGGATAGGTATTTTAACACAATTTCTTCAGCACGATCACCAATTACCTTGGAGTTTGATGTAAAGCCGCCACTATTCCCTCCTTTGTCCATTTTTTGTCTCTCAAATTCACGTTTGATAAACAGAATATCGTCGGCAAGCACTGGAGAACTGTCATTGACAGGCGGATATTGAGAATTGCCCAGTTCTATTTCGATGTCAGGACAATTTTGAGCGAACACTAGATTTGTTTGATTGAGTATATTAGCAAACACATCTTTACTTGAAGCCCTTACTCCATCCCTCCAAAAATTATCTTTTGTAGGGACCTCATAATAATTCCCAAGATTATTTCTAATATGTACTGCAGTTGTGAAGGGAATATAATCCGTTATTTCAGCATAATAATGGGCACTGTTTAATGTGTCTTGGGTTACTACTCCAATCTTCGCTAGACCGAAATAGTGTGGATCTCGACTCATTCTTTGTTTCGAGAACCTAGATTTCCTTTGGCTTCCTTTGTAATAAATAACAGAAGTGCCGGTTGTTAATAGTGATCGGTACTTTCTTGGGAAGTGATAGGATACGCCGGTTCGATCATCCCACTGCGACTCGTCATTTTCAACAATAATTGTATATTGACTCACTATTCAACAACTCCATTTGGTATCATAAGCAATTTCCTTAAAAGTAGAAATGCTTTGTTTTCCACATTTAATATGGCACCCAACCTTAACTTCGCCTCACACCGCATGATCTCCTTCTGTCATCGTGAACAATCCCCGCGACCATCGCGCCGATCAGGCGCTAGGTTTCGGCCCCGTTCGTCTGGACCTCGTCAGGCGGGTTAGAACGTCTTGATGAGGGCGATGATGCTAATGACCAATGCGGCGATGCTCAGACCGTACGCGATTCGGAGTTTCATGCTTTTCACCCTTTCGTGATATAATGAAGCGAAAGAAGAAACGCGCCCTTTGGATTAATCGTTTGGGGAGAGAAGCCGCCTTTCGGCGACTTCCCTTTTGCGATTACCACCCTCTGATCAGGGCGATGACTGAGACGATCAAGCTAGTGGCGGCAATCACCAGCATGATGTCTTCCCTCAGTGCATCATCGCGTTTCTTCTTTCTTTTTGCTCTCATTTCCTCACCTCCTTATATTCTTATTATATACTTACGTACGTATAAAGTCAAGCGCTTTTATACTTGCGTACGTATTTATTTTGTGATATTTTGGATTAAGAAAGAGGGTGATTCCATGGATGAAAAGAAGGGATCGGCCGCGACAAGGGCAAAGAATAAATACAACGCGGCGAACTACGATCGATTGTATCCCAACGTGCCAAAAGGCCGTAAGGCGGTATATGAGGCGGCTGCAGCAAAGGCAGGCATGAGCTTAAATGAATTTATCATCAAGGCGCTCGATGCTGCCGTCATAAAACAAGGAAGCCCTAGCGAATAATCGCCGGGGTATTTTTTTACTCGACAAAAGAACGTATGTTCGTATAATATAAGAACAAACGTTCGATTGGAGGCATGCAGCATGAGAACCAAAGACAAAGTAATGTCGGCCATCGCAACCCTTACGGACAAACTTGGTTACCCGCCATCGCTACGCGAGATTGCCGACGAATCAGGCATTTCTGTCGGCCCGGCACATGTGCATCTGACAGATCTACGCGATCTCGGACTTGTGGACTGGAAACCCAACAGCCCGCGCACCATCCATCTCGTAAAGGGCGGGAAGGGGCGGCGGAGAGATGGACATAAATAAGCACGTCGGCCGTGAGGTGAATATGATCTACCAAGACAAGCAAGGTGCGATCACGTACCGTCACGTATCGATCAGATCAGTCGATGCGAGCCGTGCGGAAGTATACGACCACGGGAAGCGGGGGCCGCGCACGCTGCAGCTCGACGGCATCCTGGACTGGCGACCGCTTCGGGAGCGTGCGTGATGGACAAAGACGCGCTAAAGCTTATACAGGCACATGTGGAGATTATGACGCTGATGGAGCTGGCACGGCAGCAGCACGAACAGGCGACCGGCACCCGGGCGGCGATTACCAAGCTCGTCGGCAGCTTTATACAGGGCGAGCTGGAGCGCTCTACTGCCCGTCTCAGGGAGTATAGGATATGGATCAAGGACACCCCGGAGCGGGAAGCGCTGGTGCTTCGGTTTACATATAGCGTTGCAGGCAGACGTGGAATCTATGAGGTTGAGCGGGCGACGCTGCGGGCTTATATGACGGAGCGGGTCGAAGATTACTCTGACCTGATCGGGCAGGTACAGATTAATTGGCCAGGCCTCAAGGAGCGATACGCGAAATATCCTATACAATTTTAAGAAGAGCCGGCGAGCGATCGCCGTTTTTTATTGCAGGAAATTCGACAAGAATGGCGAAAATAGGAATTAACGATTTGAATGGGGGATGGAATTAATGAGCGCACTTCGTGTGGGTATTCTTGTTTTATTTATCGCGTTGGTCGGATGTAGCGGTGGTAGCGGAGCGGGCTTTAAAGCTGATACGTTTTCGGACAAGGACATGTGTATCGTTCAGACGGAAGGGGAAGCGACAATCTGTTACGGGGCCCCCCGCACCGATGTAGAGAAGATTCTGGGTAGCGGAAAAGAGAGCGACCTAACAAATTTTACTTCGTATGAGGATGGAATCATTAACATTGCGTACCGGGATGATCTAGTTGCTGCGATAGGTTTGGGCGAAGATTCAAAAGGAAATTACAAAACGGCTCGCGGAGCCGAAGCGGGTATGACCAAAGATGAATTAAAAAAACTATATGGGAAAAAACATGCGATTGAAGCGCGAGAACAAAATTTAGACTACGCATATGACAACAAGAATAATAAATATGTTTCTGATCTAACCGGGCAACCTCCAGAGGAGCTTTTGCAAACATATGCAGTCTCGGTTATGTTTAATGAAGAAGGACGCGCCCGTAGCATTATGCTTTTGGATAGAAAAATGGCAATGTTGAATTCATAACTTACAAGCCCCGGTGCTTTACACGCCGGGGCTTTACCATTACCTGATTCGTGCCGCGGCTTCCTCGGCGGCCATCTCGTCCGTAGACTTGCGTCGCACGACGGCGACAACCTTGTCCGCGACGTCAGCGTAATCATACCATCCCGGCGGGACGTCGGCCGCCCGTAGCAGCCACAAGCAGTTTATCATTCGTATGCCATACCATTCGTTTACCTCAGCGGCTAGATCGGCCGGCAGCTCGGGCAAGTGCCACGATGCCAAGCCGTACCATCCGCCGCGGCTCCGCGCGACGATCCCCTCAATGTGCTGCTGCAATGTCTCCATGTTTATCTTTCCTTTCAATAATAATGACGCGCAAATACTGGACACCTTTTTGCCACCGCCTATTAAAGTTGGATAAAATACATCTAGATATGATATGATGCATGATGTTGTAGAACTCCTTATAAAAACTGGGGATTACGACGTTTCAGATTACGATAAGTTACTATTAGATACGTCTGGATTACTCCGCTCTTCAAGAAGCGTTCATGGCGGTACTGAAGCTGGACGACTAGAATCTTACAGACTAACGATTGCGGCAAGCTCTCCGTAGGACAAAGTCCCGGGGAGCTTTTGCTTCCTTTAAGCATGCCGCGCCGCATCCGAGAGGAGCTTAACCTATGAACGCAACCGCTACGGTGCCGCCGCTTCATGCGTGGACGCCCCGGGCGCTCTATATACACATCCCGTTTTGCACGAATAAATGCTATTACTGCGACTTTAATTCTTACGTGGCCGCCGGCCAGCCGATCGACGCCTATCTGGATGCGTTGGAGCGGGAAATGGAAAACACGGTCAAGGCGCTTCCTCCTGAGACGATCGGCAAGGTGTTCGTCGGCGGAGGCACGCCAACCGTGCTCAATCCCGTGCAGATGACGCGGTTCCTCGATTCGGTGAATCGGCACTTTCCGATCGCCGCCGGCGCAGAGTTCACGATGGAGGCGAATCCGGGCACGACAGATCCTGACAAGCTCGCGGCGATGCGCGCCGGGGGCGTCAACCGGATCAGCTTCGGCGCACAGACGTTCGACAATAAGCTGCTCGCCGCGATCGGCCGCATTCACGAGGCGGACGATGTCGTGAACAGCATCGCCAACGCCAAGGCGGCGGGCTTCACGAATCTGTCGATCGACCTTATGTTCGGACTGCCGCGCCAGACGCTGCAGCAGTTGGCCGACAGCGTGGAGCGGGCGCTCGAGCTCGACCTGCCGCATTACTCGTTGTACAGCCTGAAGGTGGAAGAGAATACGCTGTTCCACCGCCTGTACGAGCGGGGCGAACTGCCGCTGCCGGAGGAGGACGTCGAGGTCGAGATGTTCGCGCATTTGCGCCGCCGGCTGACAGAAGCCGGCTACGGGCATTATGAGATCAGCAACTTCGCCCGTCCCGGCTTCGAGAGCCGGCACAACTCCGCCTATTGGCACAACGAGCCTTATTACGGGCTCGGAGCAGGCGCTCACGGCTATGCGCATGGCGAGCGCCATCTCAATATCAAAGGCGTGCAGCCTTATATTGACGCGGCGCTGGCAGGGCTGCCCAGACTCGAGCGCAATGCCGTGTCCGTGAAGGAAGCGATGGAGGACTTCATGATGGTCGGGTTGCGGCTGCGAGCCGGCGTACGGGATGCGGACTTTGCGCTTCAATTTGGTGGAGCGAGCCTGGCTGACGTTTTCGGTCCGGTCCTGGACAAGCTGCTGGCGCAAGGACTGCTCGAGCGCACGCCAGAGGAAGACGGATACCGGTTAAGCGAGGCGGGGGTACCGCTGGGCAACGAGGTGTTCGGGGCGTTTCTGGCGTGAGGCGCAGCAGGCCGTTGCGAGTCGGTGTGAGTGAGCTGAGCTAGCCGGAAAAATCGTGTAACTGCGGGGTGTAACGAGGTTCGAGACCGAGTTAGCCGGAAAAACCGTGTAACTGTGTTCGAATCGGCGCATCGGGACGAATGAATATAAGGGGGCGATCGATTTGGAATGCAGACCTGGCTGCGGCGCATGCTGCATTGTCGTCTCCATCTCCTCGCCGATTCCCGGGATGCCGGACGGCAAGCCGGCGGGCGTGCGCTGCGTGCAGCTCACCAAAGACAACCGTTGTTCCATATTCGGGCTTCCCGAACGGCCTGCCGTCTGCGGACAGCTTCAAGCCTCCGCCGAGATGTGCGGCGCGCGGGATGCGGATGCGTTTGCGTATTTGGCGGAGCTGGAGCGGTTGACGGCGCCGAGATAAGATTCAAAAAGAAGCAGAGCGCTATCCTCATACCGGAGCTTTTGAAAGTTTGGCGGTTAAAAACCTGCATTTGTGCATGTATTTTCAGCCGACGCGCGACACGCGATGAAATGCCTGCAAATATGCAGGTAAATCCAAAACGCAAGCCGGAAATGGGGCAATTGCAGGGAAAAACCTGCGCTTTCGGCTAGGCCCCCTAAAACTGGAGTCATGGCCTACAATGATTCGATCTTTACAGCGTAGGTCTTTATTTCGCGCGATTACACCGATCTGTAATAGTCTGAAGCGTCTTCCAATGTCTTGACCCAT